>NZ_JAWYAJ010000552.1:0-9196 GCF_034124845.1 Robinsoniella sp. | reverse complement strand
CGGGCTACCGCTAGATTCACAGTCGTGCAGCTGGCGCAGATAGCGGGTGCTATATGAGCTGTGTATTTACTATGGGTGGTATGAGTAAAGGTAAAAGAAAGGATCATTGACATGGAACTTAGAACAGCAGCATCCCCAAGGGATGTAAAACATTATACAACAGACCGCTTAAGAGAGGAATTTTTGATTCAGGAGCTATTTGTTCCTGGTAAAATGAAAATGGTATACAGCCATATCGACCGTATTATCACAGGCGCGGCAGTACCCACAGAACCGATCATGCTCACTGCAGGAGAAGAACTGAGAGCGGATTATTTTTTACAGCGCCGTGAAATGGGGGTTATTAACATCGGAGCGCCGGGTAAAATTACAGTAGACGGTAAAGTCTTTCATATACTGGCAAAAGAGGGCATGTATATTGGCATGGGTGCCAGGGATATCACTTTTGAAAGCGATAATGCTGAGATGCCTGCTAAGTTTTATTTTAACAGCGCACCGGCACATACGACATATCCGACGGTACATATTAAGCCGGAAGGGGAAGCGCAGGAAGGTGTTGTAATTGTAAAAAATGAAAATAAAGTGGAGCTGGGATCTTTAGAAGAGGCGAACCACCGTACCATTTGCAAGTATATACTTCCGGGACAGGTGGAAAGCTGCCAGCTGGTAATGGGAATGACAAAACTGGAACCGGGCAGTGTATGGAATACGATGCCTTGCCATACTCATGACAGACGTATGGAAGTCTACCTGTATTTTGACATGCCGGAAGATGCATTTGTTATGCATTATATGGGAGAACCCACAGAGACAAGACATATTGTCATGCGCAGTGAAGAGGCTGTTATTTCACCTAGCTGGTCCATACATTCCGGCTGCGGTTCCAGAGCGTACACCTTTATCTGGGGCATGGTTGGGGAGAATCAGGACTTTGACGATATGGATGCCGTAGCCAACAGAGAAATCCGATAAAGTATATACGGAATCGGAGCAGAAAGAATACAGGATAACTGTGTTATCAGCATGAAAAAGCAGCATAAAGAAATCATTAGAAATGTTTTGAAATCAAGGAATTTATGGAACTTATAGATAGAATAGAGGAGAAGCAAAATGGATATTTTAAATACATTTTCATTAGAAGGTAAAGTAGCTCTGGTTACAGGGGCAGCTTATGGAATTGGTTTTGCCATGGCTGAAGCCTTTGCACAGGCAGGGGCAAAAATAGCATTTAACTGCAGAGGGCAGGAACATTTGGAGAAAGCGCTTGCAGATTATAAAGAAAAAGGAATAGATGCTCACGGTTATATCTGCGATGTGACCGACGAAAAGCAGGTACAGCAGATGGTAGCCGATATTGGAAAAGAGCTGGGAACGGTGGACATTCTGGTAAATAATGCCGGCATTATTAAGCGGATTCCCATGTGTGAAATGAGTGTGGAAGAGTTCAGACAGGTAATCGATATCGACTTAAACGCACCATTTATTATGGCAAAAGCTGTGATCCCGGCAATGATTAAAAAAGGACATGGAAAAATCATTAACATCTGTTCCATGATGAGTGAACTGGGACGGGAAACCGTTTCTGCTTATGCGGCAGCAAAAGGCGGGCTGAAAATGCTGACCAAAAATATTGCGTCCGAATACGGTGAATTCAATATCCAGTGTAACGGTATTGGACCGGGCTATATTGCCACACCCCAGACAGCACCTCTTCGTGAAGTCTCCGAAGACGGCAGCAGGCATCCGTTTGACCAGTTTATTATATCCAAGACGCCCCAGGCACGCTGGGGAACCCCGGAAGACTTAATGGGTCCGGCAGTCTTTTTGGCGTCGGATGCGTCAAATTTCGTAAATGGGCATGTGCTGTATGTTGACGGCGGTATTTTAGCATACATAGGGAAACAGCCGAAATAGTATAGAAAAAGGAGAAAATTCAGATGAAAATAGCATTAATTAATGAAAACAGCCAGGCAGCTAAAAATGAAATGATCTGCAGTTCTTTAAAAAAAGTCGCAGAGCCTATGGGGCATGAAGTTTATAATTACGGTATGTACAGCGACAAGGATGCCCATACGCTCACCTATGTGCAAAATGGAATCCTTGCAGCGGTATTGTTAAATTCAGGTGCAGCGGATTATGTCGTTACGGGCTGCGGCACAGGGGAAGGCGCAATGCTGGCATGCAATTCATTCCCGGGCGTGCTCTGCGGCCATATCGTGGATCCATCGGATGCTTATATGTTTGCACAGATCAATGATGGAAATGCCATTGCCCTGCCATTTGCAAAAGGCTTTGGATGGGGAGCGGAATTAAATCTTCAGTATATTTTTGAAAAATTATTGGAAGGGGAGAGCGGACAGGGATATCCAAGAGAACGTGCCGTTCCCGAACAGCGCAATAAGAAGATCCTGGATGAAGTGAAAAAAGTGACTCATACGGATATGGTAACGATTCTGAAGAATCTGGATCAGGAGCTGGTGAAAGGCGCTTTAAGTGGAGATAAATTTCAGGAATATTTCTTCCCAAACTGCAAGTGTGAAAAAATAGCGGAATGTGTAAAGGAAATTCTGGCTTAAAAAGGAGCAGCAATATGCTAAGTATAAAAGTATTGGACAGGGATAATAAAACCATAGAAGTCAGCCGGGGAGATGAGGAAGTGAACCTGGTGTGCGCAAGAGAGTACCGGGAAGGCGACCGGATTATTCTGGAAACGGATGGAGAGCCGGTGTATCTGTGGCTGCAGATGGATGATGCCCTTGGCAGGTCCCTTGTATATGTAACCGGAAATGTGTCTTATTCCATTCCATTCGGAGAAAAGAGAATCAGCTATTCACCAAAAGCATTCTATGGCAGCAAGCATCTGATTACAGCCAGAACAGCAAGGGACTATGAAATAAAAGCATATCGGAATCTGGCTTACAATATCAATGATCAGCATGGTGCAGCCAATTGCTTTCCGCATGCATCCGCCAATGTGGAGACCAGGGGCGAGGCTGTTTTTGCAGCCAGAAATGCAATCGATGGGGTGACGGTCAACAGCAGTCATGGGGAATGGCCTTATGAATCCTGGGGAATCAACAGGCAGGATGATGCAGTTATGAGAATCGATTTTGGACGTACCGTAGAAGTAGACCAGGTAGTGCTTTACACCAGAGCAGACTTTCCCCACGATAACTGGTGGAAAAAGGCAGTGCTTACCTTTTCCGATGGCAGTACAGTAGATCTGGATATGAAAAAAAGCGCGTTGCCTCATATAAAAGACTTTGAGAAGAAGCAGATTAACTGGATTGAAATCAGTCAGTTAATTAAATCAAAAGAGCCATCGCCTTTTCCGGCGCTGACTCAGATGGAAGTGTACGGAACGGACCTCTTATAATTGTCTGCCCGCTAAGGAAGATGGCGTCTTGCCGGTTTCATTTTTGAATACACTGGAAATACCTGGCATCTTCATAGCCGGCAGGCTGCGATGGATTTGATATCTGCAGCGATGTCTTTTTTCAGGAGCTGCTTCTCATGCTCCATACGAAGGTTGGTCATATATTACAGCGGCGAGATGCCGCTGTTTTTTTTGTAGATACGGTTAATATAAGAGAAAGTATAGCCAAAGCGTTCCGACAGGTCATTTAGGGATATTTTGCAGTTGAAATGGTCTTCAATATACTTTTTCAGATTTTCATAGAGGGAATATGCATTCAACTCCGGTGCATAATGATGGTACAATGGGGTGGACAATCCGGACATTTTATTGACTTTTGAAAAAATACGCTTATAATTACTACTAAATATTCTTTTATATTATAAGGAGGAAAACAAATGAACACGAAAGTTACCAGGGAAGAAGCGCTGGCATTATTAAAAAAATATAACCAGGAACCATTTCATATGATACATGCTCTTACGGTAGAAAGCGTGATGAGGTGGTATGCCCGGGAACTGGGGTATGGAGACGAGGCAGATTTCTGGGGCATGGCGGGATTGCTGCATGACGTTGATTTTGAAAAATATCCGGAAGAACATTGTATACAGGCACCGAATTTATTAAAGGAAATTGGGGCTGAGGATGAACTGATTCATGCAGTATGCAGCCATGGTTATGGGATTACGGTGGATGTGGAACCGGTACATGAGATGGAAAAGGTGTTATTTGCAGCGGATGAACTCACCGGGCTGATCGGCGCAGCAGCACGAATGCGCCCCTCAAAAAGTGTTATGGATATGGAAGTATCCAGCTTGAAAAAGAAGTTTAAAGACAAAAAATTTGCTGCGGGCTGTTCCAGGGATATTATCCGGACGGGAGCAGAGCGGCTGGGCTGGGATCTGGATGTGCTATTTGAAAGGACAATTCTGGCAATGCGGGAATTTGAAAAAGAAGATCACGAAAAGGATCTGATTTAATCTCACAGGACAGCGGAAAGGTTCTGGCGTATGAAAAGAGGAGAGGCAATATTACAGGAGGGACTGTAATAGGAAAAGGTATAAAAATGGAACAGACTTTACAAAAGAAAGAAAATCCTCTGGGTTATATGCCCATCGGGAAATTATTAGGAAAATTTGCATTGCCGGCGGTTATTTCCATGCTGGTAAATGCCCTTTATAACATCGTGGACCAAATCTTTATCGGACAGGGTGTGGGCTATCTGGGAAATGCTGCAACTACGATTGCATTTCCGGTTGTTACGATCATTTTGGCAGCGGCTACCCTTTTGGGGGCAGGTGGAAGTGCATTTGCGGCAATTAAGCTGGGAGAAAAAAAGGAAGAGAAAGCAGAGCAGGCTCTTGGCAATGTCTTTATCCTGCTGGCAGGGATTGGCATCCTGGTTGCGGTTCTGGGAATGATATTTCTGGACCCGCTGCTGAAAGTATTTGGTGCTACTGAAAATACCATGGGCTATGCGAGGGAATACACGTCGATTATACTGTTAGGAGCACCCTTTAACATGCTTGGCATTGGTCTTTCCAATATGGCGAGAACGGACGGGAATCCATCCCTGTCCATGTACAGTATCGTCATTGGTGCGATATTAAATACCATACTGGACCCTATTTATATATTTGTATTCCACTGGGGAGTTACCGGCGCAGCAATTGCAACGATTACATCCCAGATATTATCAGCCGTGGTGCTGTTTATCTATTTTGTAAGACGAAGCAATATGCGTCTTCGGGTTTGCAACTTTAAGTTAAGCGGCTATATCTGCCGGAATATGCTCGTTTTGGGAATCTCCAGCGGAATCACCCAGATTGCTGCCACGATCCTTCAGGTTGTACTTAACAATTCCCTGATTTATTACGGAGATCAAACCAGTGTGGGAGGAGATGCGGCGCTTAGTGCCATGGGAATTGTTTCCAAGGTAGCTATGATTCTGGTGTCCATCTGTATCGGCATCGGTATTGGCTCCCAGCCGATTCTGGGATTTAACAAAGGGGCGAATAAACCAAAGCGAATACGTAAAACGTACCTATGCGCCATCGGGGCGGCAACGGCAGTATCAGTGGTTGGCTGGCTGGCATGTCAATTGTTTCCCAATGAGATTTTAATGTTGTTTGGAACTTCGGATGCCAACTTTACTAATTTTGCAGTGAAATGCACCAGAATCTATATGCTTGGCATATTCACCGCAGGTTTTCAGGTAGTCTCCACCAGTTACTTCCAGTCCACAGGACAGCCCATGAAGGCATCCATCCTGTCCATGCTGCGTCAATTGATTTTACTGATACCCTTTATTCTGATTATGCCAATGTTTTTCGGGTTAGACGGCATTTTAATAGCAGGCCCTATGGCGGATACTATTTCCGCTCTGATTGTTGCAGTATTTGCAGTCCATGAACTGAAGAAATTGTCAAAAAGCTGTAAAGCATCAGAAAATACCATTGCATAACAAAAAGCACCTTTCGGGGTGCTTTTTGTTATGATTCCAGATAATGCATCTTTTTTTCCACATTAAAACTGGGCTGCAGATGTTCTACATATATGCCGACGATTGCCCGCTTCTGGTTCAGATTCAGCCAGTCATATTTAAAAAGCCCCTGATTGCCGGACATTTTCAGCGTACCATCCAGCGTTAAATCCAGTTCCTGGTACTGCATCCGTATCCTTACTTTAGTAAAATACAGAGGAGCCTGCACATGGATGTACATTCCGGATTCCAAAAAGCTCATAACTTCGCCCGGATAGCTCTCTGTCTCTGTTTCCACCGTGATCTTATGTCCGCTTTTTACCGTTGCATAATTGCTTCGCGGTATGTTTCCGATATGGTAGGCAACCCGGATACAGATCACAACGCCCATAAAATTATAGATACTCCACACCAGATTGACCAGAAAGGGGATCAGGGCGATATATCCCAGGTGGAGGAAAATAGCTCCTGTAATCCAGGAGAACAGCGTGATTGCAGCGATTACCATATGGGGCAGGATTACCTGTGCCTGAAAATGGGAACGGTCATCCCGCATTTCTTTGGGGGTGACGGCAAAATTCAGGCTTGCGCTGAAGAATTCCCGTAAAACGGAGAGACACATATGGGGTGCCATTGCTATTTCATAATAATGAGCCCACTTCAGACTTCTGGTATTGGAAATCATAGCATAAAAGGAGGTCATTTGACCGATAAAAAACGGCACGAAAAAGGTCAGGATACCCACAAGGTCCGCCTGCATTGCCAGCTTGGTTGTAAGGAGGAACCAAATCGGGCAAAAGGTAAAGATCATTTTAGAGAATCCGGTATACCAGTAAATATCCCCGCCCAGATAAGCCAGCTTCTGCCACCTGTTCAGTCCTTTCATACGTAAAGGATGGTATTCTCTGGAAGTCTGGATGTTGCCCCTGCACCACCGGTCACGCTGGATGACCAGGTCGGTATAAGTGGATGCCGTAAGTCCCAGAACCAGCACTTCATTAATGAAGACAGACTGATAGCCTGCAGCCTGTAAAAGCATGCCCACTGCCATATCTTCCGTAATGGTATTGGTTGGGTACATTCCGATTTCCATGACGCTTTTCCTGCGAAAGACTGCGTTTGTTCCTACGTGGAGGACTGCACCCACGGCTGCTCTGGATTCCTGGATTTCGCGCATGAAAAAATCCTGTTCATTTGGGATTTCCCTGCCCAGGTTGCGCTGATACATGTCCTTGTTGTAGTAGACCTGGGGAGTCTGTACAAAGGCAGTGTCCTCATCAGAAAAGTAGCCAACGGTATGCTTTAGAAAGTTTTTGGAACAGATCATATCGGCATCCAGTACGGCAAACAGCTCTCCGGTGGAATGGCGGAGGGCATTGTTCAGGTTCCCGGCCTTTGCACCTTCGTTAGAGCCTCTGGTCATGTAATTCACCCCGCAGCGTGCCGCCAGCCTTTTCATATACCTGCGCTGACCGTCATCGCAGATATAAATATTTAATTTATCCTTGGGATAATCCAGATTAAGGGCAGCCAGAACGGTGGTTTCTACCAGATCCTCCCCTTCATTATAGGTACAGATAAAGATATCCACGGTAGGGATATGGCCCCTAAAGTCTGCCAGGGTCTTTTTCTTCAGTCTGTATTTCCTGCTTAGCAATAGCTGGGATAACAGAAACTGGGCGATTCCCAGAAGCTCTCCTCCAAGAAGCAGGATACCCAGGAACAGTTCCAAAATACTGGCGGTGGGTATTACGGTCACTCTCCAGATGATATAGACAGAAGTAATCAAAATATTCCACCGGACTAATATTCCGGTGCTGCATCTGTTTCGTTTTACAAGATTGGAAATAAGTATAGAGCCGCCAACAGCAGCAAGGAAATATAGGAATCCCATTTATTTATGCACCTCGTCTGTTTTACTGATATGTTGCATTCCAATCTGCCCATTTAAAATCGCCTTCGGCGAGAGGCAGATTCCCGGAAACCATTTCTTTATTGTCCCATACCGTGCTGCAAAGTGCACGGCATGCTCTGAAAAGGAATGATGGTATCTTATAGTATTTCAATGTTTCACCATTTATATGTACAAATAGTACAAGTCTATGGTAGAATATTCCTCATAAGACTAATGGAACATTTATAACAGGAAACGGGGAGTATCAGTGAAAATCTTACACAGAGCAGTAAAATGGTTTGGATCACAGGGGATTGCCAAGAAAATTCTGATTGTTCTTTTGGTGGTTTCCATTATACCAATTTTATGTATACAGTTCATTTCTTTCAAAATCAGTACGTCAACTATTAAGGCGCAGACTGGGGAACTGATACTGGCAAATCTGGAACAATCGGCAAACAGTGTGGAAAGCTTTCTGGAAACTTATGATAAGTTAATTATGAATATATACACCGACAGTGACTATGTAACGTATCTCAAGCCAATCAATACCTGGGACTCCGGGGAATTTTATGCGGCAAAGCACGAACTGGTGAACCGTCTGCAGAACATCTCTTATGTCAATCCCGATATTCTGGGGATAGCAATTGTCGGCGTATATGGGGATACGGTCTTTTATGACAGTGTTACGTCATCGGGGAATGAAAACTTCTGTTTTGATGACGATAAAATGCGCTACAGCCCTCTGTTCCAGGAATCCATGGAGAAAAAGCACACGATTTATTCCAAAACCTATCATAAGATGGATTCGGAATACGGCGAAAAATACTATCTGTATATAGCGCATCAGCTAACGGATTTTAACAGCTATGGCGAAGGTCCCATAGGAAGCATCATGATCTGCGTAGATGAAACAGCTTTCGGTGAGGTGTATGCACAGGGAAACCATTCAGAGTCAAATGTAACTTTTGTGGTGAATCGAGATGGTGATATCATATCTTATCCGGATAAATCCTATGTGGGGACAAATATTTTTGAGGATGGAAAAGATGAGGAAAATATTGGTCAGGCTGCAAAAGAATATATTCAGAAAATGAAATATAAATCTAAAAAGAAGCTGGAGGTGAATCATAAAAGTATCCGTGACGGTGAATTTTACATTATTAATGTCCAGGACTTGAATTATACGTTATCCAATGTCTGGTATATCTCCGTTTTGATTATTTTAATCGGGCTTTTAGTAGGGATACTGTGTATGCTCATTGCCATTTCATTTTCGGAAATGACGGACAAATCCGTGAAAAAAATTCTGCATGGTATGAATAAGGTTTATAAAGGAAATCTGGATGTACGAATAGAAATGGAAGGAAATGATGAATTTGCCCAGATTTCCGATCACTTTAAT
>NZ_JAWYAJ010000551.1:2678-26581 GCF_034124845.1 Robinsoniella sp. | reverse complement strand
ATTCCAGATCCTCTCCGTCCAGTTCTGTTCTGCCGCATATTGCACATTTATGCTTGGTAAGGCCGTTTGAAGACTGTCTCGTTTCCTGCCGAAACTTCTTTTTCCTTTTTATTTCACCGGGTGAAACCCTTCTAAAATCTCTGGTTCCAAGGAAGAATATAATGAAGTTCATCAAAGATGCAATAATTGCAACTTTAATCGGCCAAGAGGATTTAAAGAAGGAAAACAGGATAAATACCCCATATAAGATTCCCATCCACTTGATTTTAATCGGTATAACAAAATACAATAACACCTGCATATTGGGATAGCATAAAGCAAATGCAAGGAAAATTGACATATTAATGTAATAAGTACTGAAAATAGGGCCGAATTTACCACCCCCGCCTAAGATAAAGTACAGGATAAACGCACCGATATCCGTAAAGAGTATACCGGCAAGAATATATAGCGTATAACGGAAAGCACCCCAGGTATTTTCCAGAGAAGTACCCAATGAGTAATAAAAAAACAACATGATAACCGTAAATATGCTAAGGGATTCCGGAGGTACTAAGATCCATGTAACGATACGCCAGATCTGGCCTCTTAAAATATGGTAAGGTTCCAGCGTTAAAAAATTCATGATATTAGGCTGAAATACATTAAAAGTGTAACCCAGGATGTAGCAGATGATAAGGTATAAGGATAAATTACGGATACCGTACCTGCCAAATTTACGTTCCAGTTTATTTATAAAGTCCATTTATACTACCTTTCTTAAAATAAATTCTTTTTTGAAAAAATCAAAGCTACAACAAGACTTAAAATTAATGAAAACAAAATAACCAGTGCAAATCCATAGGGACTGCCCGAAAATGGCATACCGCTGGAATTCACATTCATTCCGTAAGCGCTGAAGATCATCGTTGGAATGGACATTACAATAGTAACGGTTGCTAAAAATTTCATTACAATATTCAGATTGTTGGAAATAACAGAAGCAAATGCATCCATCATACCGCTTAAAATTCCGCTGTAGATATTTGCCATCTCAATTGCCTGTTTATTCTCAATAATAACATCTTCCAAAAGTTCAGTATCTTCGGGATAGTGTTTTATGCCTTCTGTTTTCAGCAGTTTCTCCAGAACAACTTCATTCGACCGAAGGGAAGTTGTAAAATACACAAGACTCTTTTCCAACTCCAGCAGTTCAATCAGCTCCTGATTTTTGGTGGACAGATGAAGTTTCTTCTCCACCACTTCGCTCTTCTTATCAATAATTCGCAGATAGTGCAGGAACATGGTCGCATTCTTATACAAAATCTGTAAGATAAAACGGGTCTTTTTATAGGTAAAGAAATTCCGTACCCTGCCGTCCATAAAAGCGGAAAGCACCGGTGTATCCTCCAGGCAAACGGTAAAAATAATTTCATCCGTTACAATAATGGACATGGGTATGGTTCCGTACCAGTCTTTGTCATTACGTTCTTCGATGACCGGGATATCCACCAGAATCATCGTATAGTTATCTTCTACTTCAATTCTGGACCGTTCTTCTTCATCCAGAGGTGCCCGCAGGTCATCTACCTCAATGTTGTATTCGTTGGCGATATCTAATATTTCTGTTGCTGTAGGGTCTACCAGCGCAATCCAGCAGCCCTCCTGTGCTTCATTTACCTGGTGAATTGCACCATCAATTGTCCTGTAAATTTTGATCATGATTCCATAATCTCCTTTCAATTATCCATAGAACAGGATAATCGTCTGAAGGCCTGTCCTATGCGTATTTTTCTATATGAACTTCACTATTATTTTCCCTAGGACTAGGACCACCCTCCATGGAATCACACTTCCTTTCTTTCTCCAAAATATCTTGCAACTAAAGGACATTATAAAGACTAAAAAAGTATTTGTCAATCGCAGCCATCATTTTTTTCATCTCTTTACAATATTTTAACAATTAGGTATACTGTTAATAGTCAGTCAAATGGATCTGCAGGCATGCCCATTTGGTTCGTTACTCGCGGGAATAAGATTGGCTGGCTCATTTTAGCACACAAGGAGGATATTATGGCAGGATCAACATTTGGCAATCAATTTAAAATAACGACCTGGGGAGAATCACATGGAAAGGGCATCGGTGTCATTGTAGACGGATGTCCGGCAGGACTGGCTCTCTGCGAGGAAGATATACAAAAGAATTTAGACCGGAGGAAACCCGGACAGAGTAAATATTCCACTCCACGCAAAGAAGATGATGCGGTTGAAATCCTCTCCGGTGTTTTTGAAGGAAAAACAACAGGGACTCCGATTTCCATGATAGTTTATAATAAAACACAGCGCTCTTCTGATTATGGAGAAATCGCTGATTACTACAGACCGGGACATGCCGATCTGACTTATGACACGAAATACGGTTTCCGGGACTACCGCGGTGGCGGGCGTTCATCCGGAAGGGAAACCATCGGCCGTGTTGCCGGAGGCGCAATTGCAATTAAAATACTGGATCGGCTGGGCATACAGCTTCTGACTTATACCAGATCCATTGGTCCGGTCAAAATAGATCATAATAATTTTGACCGTAGTATTATTTCCCAAAATCCGCTATATATGCCAGATGCTGAGGCAGCCCAGCGTGCAGGTGCGTTTTTAGAAGAATGCATGCAGCATGGAGATTCTTCCGGCGGCATGATTGAGTGCATAGTTAAAAATATGATTCCGGGTGTTGGGGATCCGGTATTTGAAAAGTTAAATGCGAATCTGGGAAAGGCACTGCTTTCTATAGGAGCTGTGAAGTCTTTTGAAATCGGTGACGGGATTGCAGTCTCCCAGGCTCTTGGAAGTGAAAATAATGATCAGTATACCCTGTCTTCTGAAGGACATAAAGTGAAACTTACCAATCACTCCGGCGGAATCCTGGGCGGAATCAGTGACGGCAGTGACATTCTCCTGCGGGTAGGAATCAAGCCGACACCATCAATAAAAAAAGAACAATCTACTATTACGAAGGATGGAAGAAGCATACAGATCAAAGTGAAAGGACGGCATGATCCGGTCATTGTTCCCCGCGCAGTTGTAGTGGTGGAATCCATGACCGCTATAACGTTACTGGATATGCTGTTTGCCAGCATGACATCCCAGATGGATGGTCTGATCCGGTTTTTCAAAAGATAATAAGATCTAACCCGCAGAAAGTAATTTTAGCACGCTGCGGATTCAAAAAAAGACAGCCGCATATGCAGTTGTCTTTTTTGAATCCTACTCTTCTATTTTTGAAATCAAAATGCAGTTTGGTGTCTCCACTTTTACTGGTTTGCCCTTCATAATTAACAGGCCTTTTTCATAATCAATGGTAAAGAAACGGATTTCATTGCTTTCATGGTTGAGCACAACTAACGTCTTTTCATCCGGGAACACATCAATGTCTTTTGGATAGTCTCCGCTGATTGGTAAAATGCAGATCTCTTCCAGCATTCCGTTTTCCGGATTGATGCGGAATACGCCGGCACTGTTGTCTCCTGCGGAAGAACAATACAGGTATTTGCCGCTTGGAGCAATCTTAAGACCGGAAGCTGCACAGCCGCCTTCTTTTTGGTCCATTGGCGTGCGCACAGTCTGTATTAAATCAAACTGCGGGGATTTACCGGTACCATCATAGGTATACACGTTAATTTCATTGCTGAGCTCGCAGATTACATATGCGTATTTTCCATCTTTGCTGAAACGGATGATCCTTGGACCTGATTCCAGCTCGCATCTTAAAATATCATATAGTTTTAATTTTCCGGAGGCAGGATTTACGGTATATAGCTTTATATGGTCAATTCCATTGTCTACGACACAGAGATATTTACCGTCCGGTGTAGGCATTACACAGCTGATATGAGGTCTGAAGTTACGTTCAGCTACGCTTCCAAGGCCCTTGTGGAATATGCCATCCACAACACTGCCCAGGCGGCCGTCCTGATGAATCCGCACAACGCTGACTTTGCCGTCATGGTATCCCCCTACAAATAAAAACTTACCATCCAGGTCGGTGGAGAGAAAACATCCTCTCATGCCATCGATATCCACCTGGTTAATCGGCTCTAAATCGCCGTTGGGGAATATTTTTAAAACTTCAACACCTTCATCTGCTATGGAATACAGATATTGTCCATTTGGGGATTTCGTAATATGGGATGCATTATTGACCGAAACTACATTTCGCTCCGCCATTGTCCCCTCTTCTATATTTAAATCATAAATATGGATACCAACACTGCTTCCATGTGTATATGTACCTACATAAGCAACATATTTACTCTTGCTCATTTTCTTATCCTCCTTAGCTAAACACTTATGTCTCATTAATTTCTTCTATCTTACCATAAACTAATCTATTTGTTAATAGAAATCAGAAGAAAAATTTAGCAAATAATTAGTGACAATCAGCCCATTCTATGCTATATTGTTTCTGTTTACAATTGCTAAACTTTATGTTTATTTATACTATTAGTTAAGAGGTAGGAAAATGGTTATCGGACAAAAGCTAAAAGAATTGCGTATTGCCAAAGGTCTGACCCAGGAAGAACTGGCAGGCAGGGCTGAACTTTCCAAAGGTTTTATCTCCCAGCTGGAACGGGATCTGACTTCACCGTCTATTGCCACTCTGGTGGACATACTCCAGTGTCTGGGTACCAATCTGAATGAATTTTTCTGTGAAACGACAGAGGAACAGGTCGTTTTTCATGACACAGACTATTTTCAGAAGGTTGATTCAGAATTTTTCAATAAAATTGAATGGATCATTCCCAATGCCCAGAAAAATATTATGGAGCCTATCCGCCTGACTTTAGAGCCCGGCGGAAGCACTTATCCGGACAATCCCCATGAAGGGGAAGAATTTGGATATGTATTACAGGGGAATATTACCCTGTATATTGGTAAACGTAACTATAAGGTAAAAAAGGGAGAATCTTTTTATTTTAATCCAAGCCAAAGACATTATATTAAAAATACAGGGAAAAGCAGTGCTGTCCTGATCTGGGTCAGCTCTCCGCCCAGCTTTTAAATCAGGAGGTACGACATGAGTAATAAATTAATTGACCTAACCCATATAACAAAATCCTATGATGGGCAAAAAGTATTGGATGACCTGAATCTCTATATCCGGCAGAATGAGTTTCTAACACTGCTTGGTCCAAGCGGCTGCGGTAAAACCACAACTCTTCGTATTTTAGGCGGGTTTGAAAATCCTGACAGCGGCAATGTGATCTTTGACGGCAAAGACATTACCAATCTGCCGGCAAATAAACGCCAGTTAAATACAGTATTTCAAAAATATGCGCTTTTTACCCATATGACCATCGCCGAAAATATAGCTTTCGGCCTTAAAATTAAAAATAAAAGCAAAAATTACATCAATGACAAAATAAAATATGCCTTAAAGCTGGTTAATCTGGAGGGATATGAAAACCGTTCACCCGATTCATTAAGCGGCGGACAGCAGCAGCGTATTGCCATTGCCAGGGCTATTGTAAATGAGCCGAAGGTGCTTCTTCTGGATGAACCGCTGGGGGCACTTGATTTAAAGCTGCGCCAGGATATGCAGTATGAATTAATCCGGCTGAAAAATGAACTGGGCATTACCTTTATCTATGTGACACATGACCAGGAAGAAGCTTTGACCATGTCCGATACTATCGTGGTTATGAACCAGGGATACATTCAGCAGATTGGATCTCCTGAGGATATCTACAATGAGCCGGAGAATGCATTTGTGGCTGATTTTATCGGTGACAGCAATATTATAGCAGCAACCTTTATGGAAGATAAACTCGTTAAAATTCTGGGTGTGCCATTTCCCTGCGTAGATGTGGGTTTCGGGCATAATAAACCAGTAGACGTGGTAATCCGCCCTGAAGATATTGACCTGGTAAAACCGGAAGACGGAACGATAACGGGTGTCGTAACCCATCTGATATTCAAAGGAGTGCACTATGAAATGGAAGTACTTGCCAACAATCACGAATGGCTTGTACACAGCACTGACCTCTTCCCGGTAGGGACGGAAGTAGGTATCCATGTAGATCCTTTTGATATTCAGATCATGAACAAACCTATTTCAGAAGATGAGGAGGCGGTAAATATTGAAGAGTAAACGACTTTTAGCCGGACCTTATCTGTTCTGGGCTGTTTCCTTTATCATTATTCCGCTGCTGATGATCGTATATTATGGTCTGACTGCGGAAGATAAAACCTTCACACTGATGAATATAGCCAAAATCACCACTGCAGAAAATTTAAAAGCGCTGGGGCTGGCAATCCTGCTGGCTGTGATCAGTACCGTGATCTGCCTGGTTCTGGCATATCCGCTGGCAATGATTTTAAGTTCCTCTAATATGAATCAGTCCAGTTTCATTGTTTTGATTTTTATTTTACCTATGTGGATGAACTTTTTGTTAAGAACGATGGCATGGCAGAATCTTTTGGAAAAGAATGGAGTTCTGAATGATATTCTGACGTTTTTTCATTTGGCACCATTAGAGATTATCAATACGCCCTATGCGATTGTACTGGGGATGGTGTATAATTTTCTGCCTTTTATGGTACTTCCCTTATATAATATTCTGAGTAAAATTGATAAGGATGTGATCAATGCAGCAAAGGATTTAGGTGCCAACAATTTTCAGACATTTGTAAAAATTACTTTTCCCCTGAGTCTGCCCGGCATTATCAGTGGCATTACTATGGTTTTTGTCCCGGCACTTACTACTTTTGTTATTTCAGACTTGCTGGGCGGCGGGAAAATTTTATTAATCGGTAATGTAATTGAACAGACATTTAAACAGGGAAGCAACTGGAATCTGGGCAGCGGACTGTCCCTTGTTCTGATGGTATTCGTAATCGCAAGTATGGCGCTTGTTTCAAAATACGATAAAGATGGAGAGGGGGCTACATTCTAATGAAAAAAGCGGCACAAAAAATTTACCTGATCTTAATTTTCATTTTACTGTATGCACCGATTGCAACCCTGATTGTACTCTCCTTTAACGCATCCAAGACTCGTGCCAAATGGGGCGGTTTTACTTTAAAATGGTATAAAGCGCTCTTCCAGAATGAGCAGATAATGAATGCATTTTATACAACGCTGATTATCGCACTGCTCTCCGCCCTGATCGCCACCTTAATCGGTACTATGGCGGCAATCGGCATACAGAGTATGAAACGGAAGTACCGCACCCTGTTTAACGGTCTTGCCAACATACCGATGGTAAATGCTGAAATCGTAACCGGCGTGTCCCTCATGCTGCTTTTCATTGCATTTCATGTAACTTTGGGATTCAGTACAATCCTGATGGCGCACATAACCTTTAATATTCCATATGTTATGTTGAGCGTAGCTCCCAAGCTGAAGCAGACCAAGCGAAGCACGTATGAAGCAGCACTGGATCTGGGGGCATCTCCGCTGTATGCCTTTTTCAAAGTGGTATTCCCGGATATTATGCCCGGAGTTTTATCCGGATTTCTCCTGGCATTCACCATGTCCCTGGATGATTTTGTAATTACCCACTTTACCAAGGGACCAGGGATTGACACCTTATCAACAAAAATTTATACGGAAGTGCGTAAGGGAATCAAGCCGGAAATGTATGCACTTTCTACTCTTCTGTTTGTATCCGTACTGGTTTTGCTGATTCTGGTAAATATGTCACCGAAGGAACAGGTACACGACAAAAAATCGGAGATAAAGAAGAAAACAAAAGTAGCAGGTGTGTTTAAAAAAGCGGTTCCGGCACTTATGGCTGCTGTGATAGTGATAGGAGGCTTTTACTATGGCTCCCAGGGCTCTCTGGCGGGGGATAACAAGGTAATCGTCTATAACTGGGGAGAATATATGGATCCTGAAGTAATTTCCATGTTTGAGGCGGAAACCGGCATTGACGTGATCTATGAGGAATATGAGACTAACGAAATCATGTATCCGAAAATAAAATCCGGTGCGATTGCATATGATGTAGTCTGCCCCTCTGATTATATGATCCAGAGAATGCGGGAAAATGATCTGCTGGCGGAAATTAACTTTGACAACGTACCCAATATGAAGCACATCGGTAAAACTTATCTGGATAAATCCAGGGAGTTTGATCCGGAAAACCTCTATTCTGTACCCTACTGCTGGGGAACGGTGGGTATTCTTTACAACAAGACCATGGTGGATGAGCCAATTGACAGCTGGTCCGTACTGTGGGATCCCAAATACAAGGATAATATTTTAATGCAGGACAGCGTCCGGGATGCTTTTGCCGTTGCATTAAAACAACTGGGATACTCCTTGAATTCATCGGATCTGGATGAACTGACTGAAGCCAAAGACTTTCTCATTCAGCAGAAACCATTGGTTCAGGCTTATGTCATTGACCAGGTAAGGGATAAGATGATTGGAAATGAGGCTGCACTTGGTGTTATTTACTCCGGAGAAGCAATATATACCAAGACGGAGAATCCGGATCTGGAATATGTGGTACCAAAGGAAGGCTCTAATATGTGGATTGATTCCTGGGTTATACCAAAGAATGCAGAACACAAAGAAAATGCGGAGGCTTTTATTAATTTCTTATGCCGACCGGATATTGCATTAATGAATTTTAATTACATTACCTATTCTACGCCCAATACAGAGGCGCGTAAAATGATAGAGGACGATGCTATCCGCAACAGCCCCGTTGCTTTTCCGGATGATTCCGTATTAAGCCGATGTGAAACCTTCCGCTATCTGGGCGATAAGGTTGACCAGACCTATAATGAACTATGGAACAAAGTAAAATCAAATTAGGAGGTATGTATTATGAGTTTTAAAGAAATCAAAGCAACAGAATTACAGAAAAATCCTTTTCAGATGATTGGCAGGGAATGGCTGCTGGTTACAGCAAAAAATGGTGACAAATGTAATACCATGACCGCTTCCTGGGGCGGCGTGGGCATTATGTGGGGGAAAAATGTAGCATATGTTTTTATCCGCCCCCAGCGCTACACCAAAGAATTTATTGACGCGTCTTCTACCTTTTCACTGTCCGTACTGGATGAGTCCTGCCGTAAAACCTTAACTTACCTGGGCACTGTCTCCGGCAGGGACGAAGATAAAATTGAAAAATCTGGGCTTACGGTGGCAATGGATGGGGATACGCCATACTTTGAAGAAGCCAATACCGTAATGGTTTGCCGTAAACTCTATGCCCAGGAATATGATCCAGCCTGCTTTATTGATAAGAGCTGTGACGAAAAATGGTATCCTCAGAAGGATTACCATACCATGTATATTGTGGAAATTGAAAAGGTTCTGGTTAAAGAATGAAATGTACTAAAATAATATAATTGAGATGTTTTATGATATATTTAAAAAGGGATGTCGGAAAATTATCCGGCATCCTTTTTGAAACTAATTTTCTCATTAGACACTATTAAATGGGATTGGCGCTTTTACATGTCAGTGTCCGGCTGTCAATGCTTAAAAGAATTTCACTACATACCCCTGAATAAAGATCGCCAATACAATAATCGGCAGAATCCAGGTTACATATACCCTTGCCCAGGCCGGGAACTTCATCCCTTTTCCTGCATTGGCCTCTGCAGTAAACTTCTTGAATCCCCATCCATAGCGGCTGGTACAAAATAAAAGATATACCAGGCTTCCAAGAGGCAGCAAATTGTTGCTGACGATGAAATCTTCCAGATCCAATACATTTGTTCCTGGTCCAAAAGGTGTAAATCCGCTTAGCAGATTGAATCCCAGCACACATGGCATAGAGAGTATAATGATTACAATGAGATTGACCGCAACTGCTTTCCCTCTGCTGCATCCCGTAAGGTCCATAGCAAATGAAATAATGTTCTCAAACACTGCAATGATGGTAGAAATGGCAGCAAATGACATGAATAAGAAGAATAGGCTTCCCCATACTCTTCCACCGCTCATTTCATTAAACACATTGGGTAATGTTATAAAAATCAGACTGGGACCGCTGTCCGGTTTGATGTTGTAAGCAAAACAAGCCGGAAAAATAATCAGACCTGCCATAAGTGCTACAAAAGTATCTAAAATAGTAACGCTTACTGCTTCTCCAGTCAAAGACCGGTCTTTGCCGATATAACTGCCGAAAATCGCAAGCGCTCCGATACCGAGGCTCAAGGTAAAGAATGCCTGACCCATAGCCGCAAAAATACTCTCGGAAATCCCGGTTTCCACCAGTTTATTAAAGTCCGGATACAAATAAAATTTAAGTCCGGTCGAACTGCCTTCTAACAATATAGAACGGACAGCCAGAATAATCATAAGTGCCAGCAGGCTGACCATCATAACTTTTGTAATTTTTTCTACGCCGTTTTTTAATCCTTTTGCGCAGATTCCAAAACATACAATGACAACCGCGATCATGCAGACCGTCATAAGTACCGGCTGACCCATTAAGTCTCCAAAAGCTCCGGCAACCTGTTCTGAATTCATGCCTTCAAATTGTCCGGCAGCCATTTTAAAGAAATAAAGAATCATCCATCCGCCAATTGTAGTATAGAACATCATAAGCAGATAATTTCCTGCAATTGCACCAAATTTGTACAGATGCCATTTCGTTCCTTTGGGTTCCAGCACGTCAAATGACAATGCAGCGCTCTTCTGGCTTCCACGCCCTACCGCAAACTCCATTACAACAATGGGTAATCCAAGTATGAGCAGGAAAAATAAATAAACCAATACGAATGCCGCCCCTCCATATTTTCCCGTAATATAGGGGAAACGCCATACATTTCCAAGCCCGATTGCACATCCTGCCGATATCAGAATAAAGCCTAATCGGGAGGAAAACTTCTCTCTCTCCATATCTGTCTCCTTTTAAAAGTTCTTTTCTAACTATTTTACACGAATTTTGTATATATGAAAAGCAAAATTCGCTTTTTTCAATAAATTTGGCAGAGATTTAAAGCGTTGATACTTTAATACGTTGAGTTGTATCAGTAATATATACTTTTCCTTTATAGATAAGGGTCACTTTGTAAAGAATAACTTGATTTTTACAACTTCGTTTGACACCTCAACGCTGTTACGGTAAACTAAAAGGGATTTAATATCAGAAAAAGAAAGGTGATGCCCCGGCTATTAAAAATATGGGCAGTTAAAACGGATCCACACATGAAAAGAACACTGACATACCACATAGATTCACACAGCGCAGGCAAAAATATCACTGCCTTTTTAAAGGAACAGGGATACTCCAGACATATCTTTACGCATCTGAAACGCACCGAAAACGGTATTTTGAAAAACGGAAAGTGGGCATATACCTCAGAACGATTGCAGGAAGGGGATGCATTAACGGTTCATATCATGGAAGAAGCTTCTTCCAGCCAAATCGTGCCTGTTAATATGGAACTTGTGATTGTATATGAGGATGAAGATATACTGATTCTGGATAAGGCCGCAGATATGCCTATTCATCCATCCATCAATAACTATGAGAATACTCTTGCCAATGGTCTTGCCTATTATTTTTCCAGTAAAGGAGTTGCCTTCACCTACCGGTGCATCAACCGTCTTGACCGAGATACTACCGGGCTTTTGATTATTGCGAAAAATATGCTGAGTGCCGCCGTTTTGTCTGATATGGTAAAGAGCCGGAATATTCATCGTGAATATTTGGCTGTGGCACAGGGCGAAACTCCAGAATCCGGCATCATTGATGCGCCAATAGCCAGAAAAGAAAATTCCGCCATCGAACGCATAGTTGATTTTGACTGTGGAGAACGGGCAGTGACCTATTACAGGCGGCTGGCATATAAAAATGGGTACTCCCTGGTTTCCCTAAAGCTGGAAACCGGGCGTACCCATCAGATTCGCGTTCATATGAAATATTTAGGATATCCGCTGCCGGGAGACTTCCTGTACAATCCCCGGTACAGCAAAATCAAACGGCAGGCACTACATTCCCACAGACTGGAATTTGATCATCCGATTACTAAAGATAAAATGGTATTCACTTCTCCTTTGCCTGGTGATATGCAGTTTGAGGAATGGGAGTAAGGCTTATTCAGCCTTTGCCTCTGAGAACTAAATATTACCGCGGATTCTCGGAACTTCATCGATATGCAGATACCGGCTGATGCATTTTACAACCAGGTCATGGTCTGAAACATGATCCAGACCGGATACAATTACACCGCCGATGACACCCACTTCTTCCACTCGGATAGGGAAACCGCCGCCGCAGGCTGCATAGTCTTTGGGATCCATAAAGCGCTCTTCCAGGGTTTCTTCTGCTTTGCGAAGCAGCATGTAAGCCCGCAGGCTGCTCTGTTCTAACCTGCGCACTGTATTGAACTTTCTTGCCATCCAGCTTTCATTGTCCATGTTTGTCCGATTTGATGCATATTGGAAAACCACATATCCATTATTTAAACGGATACTCACTGCTACCGGAAGGCTTCTTCTCTTCGCTTCCATCACAATCAGATTCCCAAGTTCCCATGCATCTTCATTTGTAAAATGAGAAAACTGAAGAATTTCTTCCTGCATCTCAAGCATAGCAATTAATTCGTCTACTGTCATAGTCATTCCTCCTAGTGTGAAAATGATGATATGCTGTCATTATACTACTTTTTGGAGGAAAAGAAAAGAGTGTGTGTGATGAATGATCGCTTTACAGGTTCGCTTTAAAAAATGCTTCCATGGCTTCGATTGCGGCAGCTTCGTCATCACCTTCTGCAGTTACGGTTACTTCGGCTCCCTTCTTTACACCAAGACTCATAACCGCCATCAGTCTTCTGAGATCTGCACTTTTTTCACCTGCTGTCAGGGTTAGTTTGGATGTGAATGGCTTTGCCTCTTTTACCAGCAGTCCTGCGGGTCTTGCGTGAATTCCGATTTCGTCAGTAATAACATAATTAAATGATTTCATAATGATTTCCACCTTTCGTTTTTTATCTATTGTTATGGCAGTCTGAAATCTGCCGGGATCACCCGGCAGCTGTAGGAACTGCTCAAATAACCGATGATTAATAAATGTCAAGCAATTGCTGCTTTCTCTCAATATCTCCTGTATTTACAATGGTAACCGTGTGATAGTCGTCGGTATTGGATACAATTACAGGAGTAACGGTTCTGTAATGTTCACTCTGAATGCCTTCCAGATCCACATTGGCTAGCAGATCTCCGGTCTTGACACGGTCTCCGTCTTTTACGTGAATGTCATAATATTTCCCATTTAGCTGAACAGTATCAATTCCCACGTGTATTAGCAGTTCTACGCCCTCATCTGAGGTAAGTCCGATGGCGTGTTTGGTATCGAATACCATAGAAACGACACCGTCAAAAGGTGCGGTTACCCTGCCGTCTTCCGGTTCAATCGCAGCTCCGTCTCCAAGCATTCTCTCTGAAAACACACCGTCATTTACTTCTTCCAAAGGAATTGCTGTTCCTTTCATCGGCGCGTAAACCGTATAGGTTTTACCGGAGGCGTTAGTACTGCTATACACCCCGGAAGTTTCCTTTGCAATCTCAGGATGTTCAAAAATCAAATCTTCATCATAATCGCTTGCGGAACTTGCCAGATAGTCCTCCAGGTTGGATTTGATAACCGTTACTTTCGGTCCGTAAATTACCTGAACGCCATTTCCTTTCATGATGACCCCTGCTGCTCCGCTGGATTTTAAGAGATCCTGGTCTACCTTTTCTTTGTCTTCTACTGTTATACGAAGCCTTGTTGCACAGCAGTCCACATCACTGATGTTCTGCTTACCGCCTAATCCTTTTGTAATCATGGCTGATTGTTCGTCTGTACTGTTACTGCCGCCATTTCCCTGGTCTTTTCCCTTTCTAGCATCCATATCGGCTCTGCGGTACAGCTTCACTTCTCCTTCTCCATCGTCACGTCCCGGTGTCTTCAGATTGAATTTGGTAATTAAAAATCGGAAAAGGAAATAATAAATGATAAAATATACAATACCGATTACCACAATCCACAGCCAGCTTGTTTTGGCATTTCCCTGCATGATCCCAAAAAGTGTCAGGTCAATAAGCCCGCCGGAAAAAGTCATGCCAACGCCGACACCAAAAATATGGGTAAACATATATGCCAGTCCCGCCAGAACACAATGAATGGCATACATTAAAGGTGCAACGAACAGGAAGGTAAATTCCAGAGGCTCTGTGATACCGGTAATCATCGCAGTCAGCGCTGCTGAAATCAAAAGTCCGCCCACTACTTTTCTCTTTTCCGGTCTGGCACAGCAGTACATGGCAAGTGCGGCTCCCGGAAGTCCGAATATCATAAATACAAACTTGCCTGACATAAAACGGCAGGCGTCCACGCTGAAGTGGGCGATTCCCGGATCAGCTAACTGCGCAAAGAAAATGTTCTGTGCACCTTCTACATAGGCACCTGCCACCGTTGCGGTGCCGCCTACTGCTGTCTGCCAGAAAGGTAAGTAAAATACATGGTGAAGACCGAAAGGAATCAATGCCCGTTCGATTAATCCATAGAGCCAGGTTCCAAAATAACCGGAATTCATAACAAATTGTCCAAGACTGTTAATTCCATTTTGAATAAACGGCCAGATATAAAACATCAGAATTCCCACTAGCATATATACAGCAGCCGAAACGATCGGCACGAATCTGGTACCGCCAAAGAATGACAGAACCTGGGGGAGCTGAATTTTGTAAAAACGGTTGTGGAGTGCAGCAACACCAAGTCCCACAATAATACCCCCGAATACGCCCATCTGCAATGAGGTGATGCCCACAACGGAAGTCGTAGCGCCTTCCAGCATATTTTCCGGTCCGCCCTGTGCAGTAATTAATGCACCAATGGAAGCATGCATTACAAAGAATGCGATGGCTCCGGATAAAGCCGCAACTTCTTTTTCTTTTTTTGCCATACCAATGGCAACACCCATGGCAAAAATAATAGGCAGGTTGCTGAATACAATACTTCCGGCTGCATTTAACACGGTTAAAATGGTATAAATAAAAGTCCCGGGTCCCATAAATTTCATTAAATGATAGGTCTCAAGCATTGTCTCATTTGTAAAAGAGCCGCCAATTCCCAGAAATAGTCCTGCGATGGGCAAAATAGCGATGGGCAGCATAAAAGATCTGCCTACACGCTGTAATACTCCAAATATTTTATCTTTCATTTCTCTGATTCCTCCTGATAAAAGTATATATTATAATCTGATTCTGCACAAAAAAAGACCGCAACAGAAAATCTGATAGTAGTATACCCCAGCTGTAGATATCTACTACCAAATCCTGTTCCGGTCTCGCCTGCATTATCAGTTACAATCCAGATTAAACAGTATTTGATACTCTTCTTAAATGTATTGTGAGGAAAATCATCTCTTCCTCTGTAATTTCTTTTTTATAGGTTTCTCGGATAAAGTCCCGTATCTCTTCGGAACACTTATAGTCATTTTTATAGCGTTTCTTAACCATTTTCTGAAAAGTTATATCATCATCTTTTGTAATCCGGTCGGAAAATAACCGCTGTCCGAAAAATTTAAGATGGGTGATAAAACGTTCATATGCCAGAGAACGGTCATCTAATTTCATCTGATAATAATGCTCAACAATGTCTAAGACCTTCTGAATCATTTCCGTAATATTCACCATGTCACACATATCTGTGTTTAACTCTGCATTCACAATATGTAAGGCAATAAAACCTGCTTCATCCCTGGATAATTCCACATTCAGACGTTCTTTTATAATTTCCAGCGCTTTGCAGCCAATCTGAAATTCCTGAATATAAAAATTACGAATTTCCATGAGCAGCGCATTCCGGTATTCCATATTCTGGCGCTGGCGTTCAATGGCGAAACTGATATGGTCTGTCAAAGTGATATAAATATTTTCATTTAATTTTTTGCCCACGGTATTTCTGGCATAATCAATGATTTCTGTACAGGTCTCCACATATGACAGCGGTATTTCTGCCATTAATTCCTGTAATTTACCCAGAGCTTTCGGGCTTTCCATTTTATAAACTTTTTCAATTTTTTCTCCGGGGATGATATCATGAGGTTTTGACTTAAATCCAATGCCAAGCCCTCTGACGATGATCTCCTGTCCATCTTCATCAACGGAACACACAATATTATTATTGATAATCTTCGTTATCTCATACATTCTTGCCTTATCTCCATTCCGTATCAAAACATGTAAAATCCAATAATGCTCTTTGGTAAAATGAAAAAAGTATTAATCGGTTTTACGCGGTTTCAAACATAAAAAAAACCAACCCTGCAGAAAGTTGTCATACTCGCTTCAAAGATGGTCTCGCCTGCATTACCAGTCACAATCCCGTATTTATCTTCAAAAATGATATCATAAAATGCAGTTAGTGTCAAGTGGGTTTATCAGAATAATTTCCTATCTGTAACCTGGAAACAGCCCGCTGACAGATGGACAGCGGGCTGTTTTTACACTTCTATTTTTTTATCTGGGCTTTGGAAGAAAGGCCCTTATTTTTTAAGAGTTTCTTATAAGAACTCCATTTTTTAGACGGAACCTGAATAACCGCTTTTGTGTAAATCTTTTTCAAAGCATTTTTGCCAACGGTTTTTAACTTACTGCTTTGAATCTTAATAGATTTTAGATTTTTTGCTCCATAAAACGCCGCATCTTGGATCTTTACGATATTTTTTGATATGGTGATGGATTTTAACCTGGTATTTTTGTAAAATGCCTTCTTTTTGATTTCCGTAACTTTAAACTTGTAACTGGAAATTGTAACGGCAGCAGGTAGTTTCAGGTTTGTTGTCTTTTTATTTTTCACCCCTCTTACGCTTACGGTTCCATTGGTGGCAGAGGATTTTAGTATCTGGTATTTTACATTTCCTATGGTATAGGATGCTCCTTTCTTCGGAACTTTGCAGACAGAAAGGGTGAGTCTGGCTGCATAGAGTAAATTCCTTGTATTTATTATGGAATCCTTGTTTGCTTTGTTGTCCCCCAGGATTTTTTCTGCCTGGCTTAAATTATCTTTTAAACGGCAAAAGCTTGTTGTTGTATAATGTTTCTGCCCTTTCTTTACGATTGCGCTGCATGTTGCAATTTCTGTCTCCAGGGATTTTCTTGCATCCGCCAGGGACGTATCCGGCTTAAGCTGCAGCCCTGTCATTGCAGAATTTAGTTTATCCAGAGCTGTCTGCAGTTCCCTTTTGGAAGGCGCTTCCAGTGATAAGACTTTTAGTGCCCCGTCATATGCTGCTTTTAACGCTGTCCAGCTTTCATTGGTATAACTGCCCTGCCCTTTATTTAACAGTGCCTTTGCCTTGCCAGCTGCTTCGGAAAGTCTGGTAGTATCTTCTTTTTGCAGCAGGGAATCCATTGCATGATTTAATTTTTCTGACGCTGCCAAGATCTCTTCTGCTGAGGGATCTGCCTTTTCTAAAACTTTGACTGCTTCTTCATAAGCGGATATAAACTGAGTCCAGCTGGCATTTGTGTAATTCCCCTGTCCTTGATTGATCCTGTTTTGGGCAGTACGGATGGCCTCCTCCAGTTTAGAAGTATCACCTATGGGCTCCAGACCGCTAAATGACTTTGCAAGGGAATCCGCTGCCGCCTGGATCTCCTCACCGGAAGCCTCTTTGTTTAAGTATACATCATAGGATGCAGCAATACAGTCGGATGCAGATTTCCTGCTGGTAAGGGTATAGTGTTTCATGGTATCCCCTTCGATTTTTTTCGTTAAGTCTCCAAGGGCTAAAAGTATGGGACTTTCTTCTGTCGGTTCTTCGCTGCCCCCGGATATCGTTTCAACACCATATTCAAAATAGTCCAGTCCGAATTTTCCGGTTGGTACCAGCTTAACCGTATGTTCACCGTCTTCCAGATATTCGGATGCATAGACTTCTTTGTATACGTTTGCATTCTCATTGTTGTTAATATGTCCTGCCGGTTTGCCGTCAATAAAAATATCGGCACCCTGTTGTCCGCCGTCTGCCTTGGCGCCTATTTTTATATAGTTTCCATTAAATGTGAGGGCTATATAATCCCCTTCTTTGACCGGATTTCCTTTATCCCCAAGGAAAGTCTCACTTCCGTTATAGGCATCGGATGAAGGCCAAAGCTGCCAGTCTCCTTGTCTTTCAAGACGGCTGTCCTCCCCGTCAATTTTAGTCCAGGCAGTGTCCGTTTTCGTTCCGGCTTCCAGTTTATCCGGGTCCGGATAGATCATGACGGTATTTGCAAGAATTTCCATGGTATCCTTGTCCCACACACTAAGCCGTCCCTGGTATCCTTTCAAGTCAGAAGGCATGGGCAGTGTCAGGGAAAGCTCTTTTGTACTGTCCGGATACAGGGAGTCAAACTCCATGGTGAAGCCTGCCAAACGTCCGGCGGGATCATAGAGAGAAAGGGAAGCACACAGAGGCTGTAAAATATCCGACGTGCTTTTCAGGGTTAATTTCCCGGTAAAATCTTCTCCCGCCTGTAAACGGTCGCTGATTCCAATATAGGAGGTCCGAATGCCGCTGTTCTTTTTACTCACATCCCTTATGGCGCCATACAATTTTACATCTGCCCAGTCGGTATGATCCTGTGACTCGGATCCGTTAGCATCTGTCATAAGCTTCAGTTCAGTAACGCCGCTTACGCTTACGTTAAATGCGTCCGATTCCCCGCCGGAAAGCTCCTTTTCATATATCAGGCTGTTATCGGCATAGATTCGGAAAATGGCATTGCCCCCATTTACTTCATTATCAATCCCAGCCACACCCGAGATGCGGGTATACTTCTTATCCAGGTTGTGGATAATGGTGCTGTCCGCATGAAGCCCGATTCCTTTTTTATAAACTTTATTGCCCACTGTAATCGGATTTCCCTCACAGGTCCTGTCCTTTCCCTTTTCGCCCCATCCGGTTGAAACTTTGCTGTAGTCCACTACATCGGACAGGTAAGCGCTGTATTTGGTATAGGGTGGTGTAATGGAGGATGGGTTTCCATATACCTCAAGTTCAGAAAGAAAGGCTTTTTCATTTGCCGGAACGTCGGTAAACGTTATTTTCACATATCTGGCTTCCACGCCATCCAGTGATTCTTCTGCATTTCTGGATGAAAGGGTATCCTTGGTATATTCTGCTGCAAGAGTCCAGGGGCCATTTTTATCCATAGCAGTTTCGATTCGATAGGGATATGGCGTTTTGTCAAATCCCAGATCCAGGTTATAGAGATACAATGCGAATTCCAGATCTACCATAAAGTATTCTCCGCTGCCGGTTTTACCAGCCTGCCAGGATGTGGAAGGATTGCCATCTACAGCCAGGGAACCGTCCTTGTCGTTGCTGCTTGGGAACAGGGGCCTTCCTGCAGCGGCGTTGTTTTCGCCATAGATAACGGGATCCTCAATTTTAGCAGTTACACTGCCCCATTTATCCGCATTGTAAAAATCTTCCGGTTCCGTACCGTCATTGCTATCCAAGGCATTATCCGTATGTATGGTAATTGTGGAGACCGGAAGGCCTTCTGCCGTTGCACTGATCACGGTGTCTCCGGAATAGTAGGAGCGGAATTCGATGCTTGCTTTTCCGTCCCGCATGGATTTCCCAGGTGTAAACTTATAAGTTTTCCCGCCAGGGAAAATACCGGGTCCCGATTCCACCTTAAGGGTTACGGCTTTCGTTTCATTTACCCAGTTACCGTCTGCATCTTGTAAAGTTACGATGAGCTGTGTGTCTTTTGTGCCGTTGTTGGTGATGTCTGTATCGGAGGAAGAGATCCCTATCTGGGAGGCTGTTCCCGCTATGGATGCTTCCCCGGGAATTCCCATATTGTGTTCCCGGTACCAGTACCAGCTGTTTAAAGGCAGGCGGTAATAGTCTATCATTCCCATTTTAGCCAGTCCGTCTCCACCGATTGTACCATGGTGAAAACCACACCACAGTACCAAACCGGCACTATTTGCTCTGAGCTTATAAGAATATTCGTCACTGCCCTGAATCTGATCATAGAACGGACGGTAATCTCCGGGACGGTCTGCTGTTTTGGAACCGTATTCTGCAACTACGTTTGGCATCCAGGTATTTTCAAACTTTCCGCCGTCTCCATTATAACCCGCAATATCACAGACAGCCAGATCGGCATAACCGCCTCTCTGTGCCCCGCCCATACCTGCTTTTCTGGTTGGATCCAGCTGGTGGGAAAGATTCCTCATTTTATCAACCAGCGCAAGCGCTTTTGGAGCAGTTCCGTTAGGGGAAGCTTCCATTCCGTTATCCATGCCACCATTGGTAAAAAACACTTCATTTCCCATGCTCCAGTTGATAATGGAGGGATGGTTGCGGTTTACGCGGATCATAGCTTCCAGGGAATCCAGACAACTCTGCTCAAATGCTGCTTCATCCGCAGGGTTTTGAGGATATGCATCCTTAAACCAGTCAGCCGACGTACCCATAGCCGGTTCATCTTTCCCGGCGCAGCCACCCATTCCCCAGAAATTGCATTCCGACCAGAACAGAATGCCCTGCTCATCACAGGCTTCTGCAAATGACGGATCGTGAGGATAATGGGATCCTCGGATAAAGTTCATGCCGCATTCTTTAATCATGGATACATCCCGCTTAAACCCTTCATTGGTAACCGCATCTGCAAATCCTGCATGATCCTGATGTACATTTGCTCCATTTAATTCTACTTTTTTTCCGTTCAAATAGAATCCGTCATTTTTATACTGTGCACATCGAAAGCCGAATGAAGATTCGTAGGTATCTACGGGAGTGCCATTTTGGTACACGGTGGTATATAACTGGTAAACATAGGGATTCTCAGGATCCCATAACTGGATATTTTTCAGTTGTCCGCTAACTGCCGTAATTTCAGCCACAGCCCCGGCTTCAATCTCCTGCTCACCGGATTCAAAAACAGCCTGTACCATTCCTTCTTTATCTACAACTTCCTGTTTTAATTTTACCGCTGCCGGTGTGGAAGAGTCATTTTTTATTTCAGTACTGACGCTTACATTAGATTGCTTTTTTGCAATATTATTCAGGATCACTTCTTCACTCTCATAGCTGTCCAGAACATTTTTTGCAGAAGCATCAAATCCCGGGTTCGACAGATCGGGCGTAGTGACGAAGGTTCCATACCAGGTTACGTGAACATCATCTGTAATATTGAGATAGACGTCCCGGTAAATACCTCCGGTAAACTGGTGGTCTCCCGCTCTGGGGGCAAGATCCGGCTGCCAGATATTATTGACGCGTACCGCAATGAGATTTGTGCCGGGATTCAGATAGTCCGTTATGTCCAGGACGAAACCCGAATAACCGCCCCGGTGTGTGCCTGCCGGTTGTCCGTTTACAAATATTTCGGCTTCCTGGAATACCCCTTCAAATTCCAGCTCTATTTTTTTTCCGGCCATATCCCCGGATACCTCAAACTCCTTGCGATACCAGCCATACCCCACGTAGAATGAAGCCTGCATCTCATAAGGAATGCTGAAGTTATGGGGAATTCCGATATCTACCCATTCGGTGTCATCATAGTCTATAGCTTCCGCTCCCGGAATGTCATTGCGTATAAATTTCCATTCTCTGTTGAAATTCACCTGCTCTCTGGCGGTCTTGATTTTTTCAAAAGGCTTGGAAACTGTATCTGCCGTATTTCTCTCTGACTCTGCCGGCAGATCTTTTTTGATCTCATTGTTTTCACCGAAATCACTGTGCTGCCCCTCTGTTACCCATTCTGTTTGTGGCGCAGGAGCCGCTGCCGCTGCCATGGATGGCAGAATCATGGAACAGGACAATAAAATAGCGATTATGCTTTTCCATCTCTCTTTTTTTCTCATAGAACCTTCTCCTTTTTCTCTCACTCTCATTCATCTACTCAGTAAAATACAGTTTGCTTTCTCCTTTCCCCCACAATGATTAGAATCCGTTGAGATAGATAAATTACCGTTCATTATATTTAAGACAAAATGAAATGTACATACTTTTTTCTTCGAATATTATTAGAAATTATTCACTGTTTTCAGAAGATGAAAGATGAAACGCTGTGGGATCTGAATATTAAAAAAGAAGGGGTATCGTTCCCCTTCCTGTTTTTGAGTGTGATTATTTAATCCGATCCGGAAATCCTACCTTACGCTGTACCTTGCGAAGTGTCTTTGAAGCGTAATAATTTGCCTTTTCAGCGTTTGTTTTGATAATACGATCAATATAACCTTTGTCTTTATTTAACTCGGCTACACGGTCCTGAACCGGTTTCAGAACGGATATAACAGATTCACCAACGGCTTCTTTAAATGCCCCATATCCCTGACCGTCAAATTCCTTTACCGCTTCATCCGGTGTCTTACCCATACATGCACAATAGATATCCAACAGGTTTTTGATTCCCGGCTGCTCTGCCCGATACAGAACTGTTGCTTCCGAGTCTGTTACGGCGCGTTTGCATTTGCGCATGATCGTATCAGGGTCATCCATGAGATAAATACTGCCGTTTGGATTCTCATCGGATTTCGACATTTTCTTGGCTGGGTCCTGGAGGCTCATGATTTTAGCACCGGTTTTTCCGATATAAGCTTCCGGAACGGTAAATACATCGCCATAGATACCGTTAAACCGCTGCGCAATGTCCCTTGTCAGCTCCAGATGCTGCATCTGGTCAATCCCTACCGGAACCAGATCGGTCTGGAATAAAAGAATATCGGCAGCCATAAGTGTCGGATATGTAAAGAGTCCTGCATTGATGTTATCGGCATGTTTAGCTGATTTATCTTTAAACTGTGTCATACGGCTGAGCTCGCCCATATAAGTATAACAGTTCAGGATCCAGCTGAGTTCTGCATGTCCGGAAACATGTGACTGGTAATAGATACAGTTTTTCTCGGGATCAAGTCCTGCTGCAATATATAAAGTCAGAAGCGCCCTTGCTCTTTTGCGCAGCGTGGCAGGATCCTGACGTACGGTGATGGAATGCAGGTCTACGACACTATAGAAGCACTCATATTCATCACTTAAAGTAACCCAATTTTTTAAAGCGCCCAGATAATTGCCTAAAGTCAACGTTCCGGTTGCCTGCATACCGCTGAATAATACTTTTTTGTCATTAATCATGTCTCAAATTCCTCCATTTACTTTGGTTAAAGTTTGTAACAGTTCAGACAAGTCAGAACTGTTACCGCATCCAGCCAATAAAATCGCTTTGCGATGGGCTGGATGCCTGCAGGCTCCAAGTTTTCTCACGGTACACGCCGTAAATGCGCATACCTGACTGAACTGCTACTAAAGTTTATCATTTGAAACTGTGAAAGTCAAGGTTGTATCCATACAGAATCTCTGATAAAATATAGAAGAAAAAAGGGTGGCTTTCAACAGCCCATGCCCGTATTTATAAAGGAGTGTACTATATGGAAAAAATAACAAGCTTCACCATAGACCACATCAGGCTGCTGCCAGGGGTATATGTATCCCGCAAAGATCATGTGGGCAATGAAGTAATTACTACATTTGATCTTCGCATGACAAAACCAAACGGCGAGCCGGTCATGAATACTGCAGAAATGCACACCATCGAACATCTGGCTGCCACCTGGCTGCGCAATAATGAAGAAATCGGCAATAAGGTCATTTATTTTGGACCAATGGGCTGCCGTACCGGTTTTTATCTGCTGCTGCACGGGGATTACGAGTCCAAAGATATTGTTGAACTGATGACCGGATTATTTGAATTTATCCGGGACTTTAAAGAGGAAGTCCCCGGCGCATCTGCCAGGGACTGTGGTAATTATTTAGATATGAATCTTGGGATGGCCAATTATCTCGCTGATAAATACTTAAATGAAGTGCTATACCACATCACGCCGGACAGGCTTGTGTATCCGGACTAGAGCGTGGTTGAAAGCTCCGCTTCTTTTCTTTAAATATCTGTTTTTTACAAAATCAAA
>NZ_JAWYAJ010000551.1:0-2668 GCF_034124845.1 Robinsoniella sp. | reverse complement strand
CTTTTCCAGCTGATCGGCTGTTTCTGGATGAAGCAGGTAGTGGGTCTTGCCGTTTTGATAATACGCCAGCGGGTCATGATCCGTATATTCACGTCCGTTATATACTTTCGAAGCTGCAATCCGGTCCATCAGCATTTCTGCCACATATTTTCTAGGCATTTTTACTCCTGACATGGCAGTACCTTTCTGCGCCAGACTGTAATCGGTCCAGTACTCAAAATGATGCTTGTTTCTGCCTTTGTGATGCAGCCATGCTGCGGAATATCCTTTCACTTCACGCTCCGCATTATTAGGGCTTCTCGTACCCTGGTAATACTTGCAGCCGATGAGAAATTCGGAAGGCATATACTTAGACAGGTCATGCAGCAGTCCCTGCCTGTAAAGGCCAATCCGGAAACAATGTTTCATAACCAGAAATTTATGCTTCGTAATTGTTCTAAAATGCGCCAAAGCTTTCATGTCAACACCTCGATGTTGTTTTGTCTTTCTCATTTGATTTTCCCATCAGGACAACGATTGTTCTTGGTAACACCGTGAAGATATTCTGAACATCCAAAAGAGGTTCGCTGCCCTCATCATATACACCACTTCCATCTGTTTTACCAGTATCGATTGCGGTATACCAGTCCAAATTTTCAGGCAGATGAGGCAGAGCAAATTCATGCTCCACCCAATGCATATTATATGCAGCATAGAGAAAAATGTCTTCTCCGGCATAGAACCCGCAGTACATAACACCCACCTGGCGGTTTGTATGTTCAAATGCTCCGTACCAGGCCCTGTTGCCATGGTAGGAAACATCCGGATAACCGCAGGAAACCGTATCCATCACTTTCAATTCATAGGGCATATGCAGGATTTTGTGCCGCTTCCGAAATGCGATTACATCCTTAACAAATTGTAGTATCTCCTGGTTTTTTTTATTCAGATTCCAGTCAACCCAGGAGAGTTCATTGTCCTGACAATAAGGATTGTTGTTACCATCCTGTGAATTTCCAATTTCATCACCTGCTAAGAGCATGGGTGTTCCCTGACTTAACAGTAACAATAGAAATGCATTTTTTATCTGTTTTATGCGGAGATCCAGAATTTTCTTCTTTCTGCTTTTCCCCTCTACACCACAGTTCCAGCTATAATTATAACTGGAACCGTCCCGGTTTTGTTCCCCGTTTGCCTCATTGTGCTTTTCATCATAGGACACCAGGTCCATCAGTGTAAATCCATCGTGATTGGTAATATAATTTATAATGCCCCGCCCGGCAGGATTTCTGCGTATGCGGTATGTAAACTGATTCAGCTGGTCTTCATCGCCCTTTAAGAACCTGCGGATATCCACCAGGAATCCATCATTGCATTCAGCCAGATTATCGTATTCCGGGAATGGAATTTCCCGGTAAAGCTCTTCAGTGGGGAAATAGACCGCTATAATTTTTGTACGGGACAACAGAGGATCTTTCGCCAGCATACTGCAAAGAACCTGATCTGCCAGTATATGGAAACCATCAATATGGTAATTGGAAACCCAGAAGGTAAGACAATCCATAATTAATCTGGGGTTCATCTGATCCGGAAAATAAAACTCCATAATTACTTCCATGCCATTTGCATGCATAGTACGGACAAGATCTTTGAATTCTCGGACCACATCCTTCGTGGCACCGTATGATTTCTTGGGAGCAAAATAATTGCCTGGTTCATAGCCCCAATAATTTACCCGTGGAATATCGGTCTCTCTGAGTTCATAAGACATGCTCATTTGAGGATGCAGCTTTTTTATTTCATCAAATTCATAGGAGGGCATTAGCTTGACCTGATTTATGCCAAGTTCCCTGAGGTAAGGTATTTTTTCCTGCAATCCCAGAAATGTTCCTTTGTGGCGTACTTTGGAACCATTATGTCTGGTAAAGCCCCGCACGTGAAGCTGGTAAGCAATGATATCCTGGTATGGTATCCTTGGGTTTTTATCCTCCATCCAGTCATATGGTTCAAAAGCAAATCCGCATCGGATGGCATCTCCTTCTTCTGTGGATACCTCCTCGCCAAAATGCTCCCGTCCAACGACCAGCCGGGCATAAGGATCCTGGAAAATCTGTCCGTCAGACATGTAATTATATTCATACTGACTCCATAAAAGTCCGCAGACCTTCAGGGCATAAATATCTCCTATCAGTTGTCCGTCCGGGAATGGAATCTCCTTTGTTCTATAGGGAGAACCTTTTTTATAAAGTACTAATTTGACTTCATGGCTGCCTGAGACAGCAACGGCAAAGTTGATTCCATCTTCCTCTTCTGTAACACCTAATCTTAGATAATTTCCTCTTTTCACTACCAAATCAATCTCCGGCTTCTCTTTTTCCACAATTAATTACCTGCCCTTTCCTGTTCTATCCGCTCTGCCAAGTCATTCAGGTATTCCCAGCGCTGCATTTTTTCATCCAGTTTTTCTGAAAGTTCTTCTTTTTGCTTCATCAATTCGGCTAGTTTTCCATAATTACTGGCTGCTTCCAGTATTTTCTCTTCCAGATGTGTTTGCTGTTCTTCCAGTTTTTCGATATCTTCATCAATTGTTTCAAAATCTTTTTGTTCCTGATAGGTGAATTTTAATTTTTTCTCTTTTATTTTTACATTTTTTGTTTCTTTTTGATTTGAGGGTAATAGATTTTCTACG
>NZ_JAWYAJ010000550.1:0-4345 GCF_034124845.1 Robinsoniella sp. | reverse complement strand
ATAAAACAAGGGGATACAGCGGTTCTTTACGTATTCAACTGTCAAAGACAGGATTTTATGTATTACATCTTAGCTCATATAAATTTGGTTGTCAATAGTATGCTGATATTTTATTTATATAAATATTATTTTTGATTAATTCAAAAATAAAACTCTATTATTTTATATATTTTATTTTTCAAATTAACACTTATATAATAACAAAAATCATTAAAGTAATATTAAAACTAATATTTTAACATTTTGCTTATTAAATTTAATTCCATATATATTTTAATCCATCAAAAATACAATTATATGTATTTTTTAACACTATTCGTAATGTTTTCGCATGATTCATAAGTATTCCCGCGTAAAACCAAATTTCTCACAGTATTCATCCAGCATACTACCCTTTTTACATCGGATCATAGCACTTTTATTAATAATCCAATCTCCTATTTCATCCGGATCATGATGAATTTCCAATATCTTCAGCCGATTACATCCATGGAATACCCATTTTCCGATTTTCTTTAATGATTTCGGTAATATAACATATTCTAACTGGTTACATTTAAAAAAGGCGCTGTCATCTAAGACCTTTAGGTTACGGGGAAGTTTCAACATTGTAAATCCCGTCTGATAGAAAGCCTCACGTCCAATTGATTCTAATGTAACCGGAAAATGCAGTTTTGATAAACTCTGGCATTTATAAAACGCACGGTCCTCAATACGATTTATTTTACTTGGCAATATAAGTTTTGTGAGTTTCTGACATTGATAAAATGATTCTCTGGGTATGATAAAGTTCACTCTGCTTGGTTCAAACGTGACTGTCTCCAGACGTTTACACTCTTTAAAAGCTCCATCTTTGATTGCCTTCGTACTAGCCGGAAAATATATTTCCTTTAATTTTGAGCATCCGCAAAATGCCTCTTCCTGAACTACTTCCAGATTCCCAAAGTTCACCTTGTGTAATGAAGTACATCCATAAAAGCTTCTTTTCCCGATTTTCTTTACGTTGGGAGAAAGATCTGCTGTCTTCAGACGTATTTTATTACGAAGTGCCTGATCAGAAACTTCATCAAAAACGGTACCAATAATTAAATTTTTATCTGCGCATTGTTTCCCATCCTGCATGCCAAATACTCGAAAGCCGACATTTCCTCCCTTATAAATAAGTACTTGACTTCTCATTTTACTCTCCCTTTTTCCTGTGTATCTTTCCTTTAAAAAAGAAAGCCCTTCTGTACATAGACTGAAAGGCTTTTCATAACATATAAATTTTTGCACAAAAATAAACCTATTCCCTCATCCCGGAAATAAAGTAAGCTGGCATTACGGCAGGTATCCTGACTTCGCTTCATCCTCAGAAACGCCTTCTCAATATTTTTCAATATCAATGGCATCCTGTTTCTTCGTCCACGTTACAGTAGAGGTGACTGTGCCGGTTTCACACCGGCTTCCCTATTAACATTTTACTCCACATCATCTGTGGAATATGACCGCAATCCTTAGATTTATTCTTATTTTATCATAATATCTCAATCGCATTTAAAAGTCAATTGTTTTTGACTATTATACTCTTTTAGAGTTCTTTCACCCCCAATTCCAGGGTAACCTCTTTTTTCTCCCCCGGCTTTAACTCTATCAGCTGATGATTGATCCTTGCCGCACTTCTTCCTTCCGCATATCCCGTTGAAGGTATCAATCCCATTACATACTCCTGCTCTCCTAACTGTTTCCACTGGCAGAAATAGGGCAGTTCCTCTTTGCGGTATTTCAGATAGACCTCAAGGCCTGATTGTCCGAGACTGGGATTCTGAAGACCGACACAGACCTCTCCCCGTTCATCCGGTTCAAAATCATGGTAGAAACACTGCTCCTGGTATCCGTGTACCGGCTCTGTTAATTTCTCATATTCCAGTATTCCTTTTTCCGCTTCTTTTGTTCTGGGTGTTACCAGACTCTTATTCATAACCAGCCTGGATTCCTCACTTAAAAATGGAAAACCAAAATTCATATGGTACAAAAGCATAAAGGGCTGTGCATCAAAACCTGTATTTTGATATACATCATGCACCACTATTTTATTATCGCCCAACTCCATTTTAATCGTTCGTATCAGTGTAAAATCTTCCCCATAAAATCTGCTCTGTCTCACTTTGCCTGACGCCGTCATAACATACGCATCATTTACCCATTCCTTTGAAATATGGACTTCATGTGCCGGAATGTTATTGATTACGCCATGTAATCCATATTCTTTGCCCTGATCCGTATTACTTGCCCCGGTATTGGAGAGTCCGGAGGTAGTCATTACTCCGGCAAAAAAATTATCCAGAAATCCCTTGTCCTTGTTTTCTGTAAAATACGCCGGACTGCAGACCTCCGACTTGGAAATATAAGAAAAAGGATGACCCTGATAAGATGCCCAGGCAATATCCATGCCGCGGTCCGGCAGTATGGTAAATGCAAGCCCCGATCCATTTTTGCACTCGATGCTTCTCATGCCTCTGGCTTTGCCATCTTCAAATGACATCAGACGCATATCTGCAATCTGGCTCATATCACCCACACGTCTTCTGATTTCCTCTTTACTCCTTATTCTTCCGTATAAATTTGCCATCTTTTCACCCCACTGTTTTTCAAATATGCAGCATTATAATATAAAATATTCCTCAGCCTCACAACATTACAAGCTGAATCTTTCCCAGCTTCACAACATTACAAGCTGAATCTTCCCAGCCTTACAGTATTACACTCGAAATCGCTCCTCTATTTCACAGGAATACGCCGGAATGGCTCCTTTGTGGGAAGCTACATAGCCTCCCAGCAGATTTCCGTTTTCCCCGCACGTGGAAAGTGGCAATCCCCTTGAATAGCTGTAGATAAATCCCGCACCAAATGCATCCCCGGCACCCACGGTATCCACTGCCTGCACTTTCATTGCCGCCGCTGTGATCATTCCCGATTGCTCATCATATATCCTGCAGCCTTTTTCTCCATTCGTTACGCAGATAATCCGGATCCGGTATTGTTTTCTGAGATTTTCTATTACTTTTACTTCTTCCAATCCGGTATGATACAGCACTTTTGCCAGAACGGTTACTTCTTCTTCATTTAATTTCAGAATATCCGCATACTTTAGTGATCCTTCCAGCATCTCTTTGGAAGGATTCTCCACTCTCAGGTTAATATCGCAGAACACCAGCGGAAAGGCACAGGATTCCAAAATTCTATGGAGATTCTTTCTTGTCTTTTCTCCTGCCTGGCAGTAGGTGCCAAAGCAGAAGATATCAATGCTCTCTCCACGGATTTTCTCCAGTAATCCTTCATCTGCATCTATAAATTCATGGCTTGCATCAGATGCAAATTCATATGCAGGTACTTTCTTCTCATCCAGGGTTATTTTTGCATACCCGGTGCTCTTCGTGTCGTCGGTCTGAACAAAGCTGCAATCCACACCCAGATTGCTGATTTCCTTAAGGGCTTCCATTCCCAGGCTGTCCGTCCCCAGCTTGGTGTACATATACGTCTTCATCCCCAATTTGCACAAATGGGCGGCTAAATTTAATGTACATCCCCCAATATGTTTTTCATCCCCTACGATATCCCATAAAACTGCTCCGTAACTCATGGCCTTTAACATTCGTCCGCCTCCTCTTTAAATCAGCTGCCGCCATGAACTTATGGAGACAGCTGATAACTTATCTTGTTCTATAAAGCATAACGTTTTCTAGACTTTTACTTCAATATAAAACTTATTCCGGTCCCCACGATATCTTGAGCTGCAGTATTCCAGCACCCGCCCTTCCTCATTGTAGGCCTTGTTCAGGAAGCTCTGAACAGGAAATCCTTTTTCCACATTTAGAAGCTTACTGTCCTCCCGGCTGACGATCATGGCTTCTACCACTCTCTCCACCAGTACTACCGTTGTATTTTTCTGACCACTAAGTATCTGATAAAGGGAATTCCGCTCCATATCCACATCCAGAATCTCATGGCACAAATCATAGGGAAGGTAGGACTGAACCACCGCAATCGGTTCCTCATCTGCAAATCTCAGACGAACCAGTTCGATTACTTTATCGCCTTTTGACAAGCCCATCTCTTTTGCCAGGAGCTCATCCGCGGTAATCACCTCAAATTTGAGAACTTTCGTAGACGGGGTTAATCCCATACTCGTAATCTGCTCATTATAACTTACCATATTTCCCATATATTGCAGGTCTATTTTGGGTTTTGAAACAAACGTGCCAATCCCCTTTTTCCGATACAGCAGATTTTCATTTACTAAATCTGACAATGCCTGCCGAACGGTGGTTCTGCTAAATTTAAAATAATCAATGATCTCCCATTC
>NZ_JAWYAJ010000549.1:0-10624 GCF_034124845.1 Robinsoniella sp. | reverse complement strand
TTCGATTCTGGTCTGACCTGGTTTTCTGGCTCTGCCAAGGGTTACGATAACGATATCGGAGCCTGCCACATCTTTATAATCACCTGAATAAATATTCACTGAATTTGAGAATGGAGTACCCTGGATAATATCCATTGCTTCTCCTTCTGCTAACTGTTTTGCAATATCAACTAAAACAATTTCAGAACATACGCCCCCAACGGTCAGCGTATAGGCGATGGAAGATCCCACTCTTCCTGATCCCAGAATACTAATTTTATAGCTGTTACTCATCTGTACTTACCTCCACATTTTAATGTGAAGATAATAACACATTTAGAATTTTTTTACTAGTGCCTTACAGTATTTTCATATAAACTTTACACAAATTTTACAATTCACTTATACCACATTTTTAGTTACAAATCAACTATGTATTTTTATACATCCCAAAAACAGCGGGAAAATAGGCCTTATTTCATGTTATGCAAACTCAAAAAAGCAGAAGATTTTTCCGTCTCCTGCTTAGTCAAGCCATTTATTTTTTTTATTTTTTCTGATTCTATTTTGTTCCCATTTCCAGGACGCCACACCGGATATCACTGCTATTACACCACTGATCAGCAGCCCCTGATTAATACCAAGCCAGGAGGGAATAGGGATTCCCTTTGCTCCGCAATAAGCCCCTGCTATAAACACAACTTCCATAAGGTTAAAATATACCAATGTCCCAATGTTCATACCGAATACACCTTCCCTGGATGTTTTCTGCTCTTCCGATGCTTTTTGTGCCTTAAACACTGATTTCAGAAAAAGTCCCATAAACCCTGTTAATATGGGCAGAATCAGATAAATAAATTTACTGCCGTAACTGTCCGCTTCCCCCAGGGCATTCCAGTGAACTGCAACTTCAGCCGGCAGAAAAATGATTGCTGCAATGGCTAGAAGAAACGGGACAGTCATTAATGCTGAGAATATACGATTTTCCAGTTTCACAGCATATCACTCCTTTATTCATTTCTGCCCCTATTATATCCTGTTGCGGCACTGTTTTTCAACAGATATTGCCAAGATACAGTTTATCCTGTATGAAATACATTACTATTCACAACCTTTGGATGTTCACAGTAACAGCATCTGTTACGATGCACTTTCCCGGTCAGAGTCGCTGCTGCCGCCTGATGAGAAATATTCTTTCATGCTGTAGTGTTCTTTTACCCAATCTTTCGTATTTTCGATTCCATAGACTTCAAAGCCAGTCAAATCCCCGTTTTTATCCCGTGTGGCAAATACATCTACTTCACCGCTGTTCCCGCTGGACATGGAACCGCTAAAACTTTGATCATCCCATACACCATCCTCAAAATAACGAACCTTTTTCCCGTTATAGTAATATTCCTGGTCTTGATCATTACGTTTTAAACCATTTTTTTCGTATGCTTTTACCGTTTCATCTGCTATTTTCTGATACACATGGTCTAACTGCAGATAATGTCTGCGCTGTATAGAAGCCGCTTTTTCAAAAATAGAATCCCATTTTTCATAGTCCGCATCATATTGTTCGGATCCATATTTAAGTGCATCCAGGTTATAATAGCAGTCATCTTGTATTGTACTCAATTGATCACATATGATCTGCATAGACTCTGCCAGTTTGTCTAGTTCATTGCGAAATGTTGAATTGCTCCAATCTTTTACTTTTTTAAGCAGGTCATTCCAGTCAGCCTCCTTTTTCTCCATTTCCGCTTTCTGTTTCTGGAATGCATCATTTACTTCCTGAAAAGATTTTTTTAATGCTTTTTTTCTGGTGTCATCTCCTTTTATGTCTTCCACCGCACTCTTATCATCAGAACTCACAGCAGTATCTGCCGCATCTAACCCTGAAACCGACATTTGTTTCATCCAATATGCATCTGCGTCTCTGACTGGGCTGACTTCTCCCACTGCACTGGTTCCAAAGTTTCCGGCTCCCCCATCACTTGCTGCTGTTTCTTTTTGTCCGGCTGCAAATGCTGTCACTGCCATTCCGGCCAGAACGACAACTCCACAGATCCCTCCGATTACTTTGCCTGCATTTTTCACTTTTCCGTATTGATTATCCAGTCTCTTCATTTGGTTGGTTTTGTTGGTTTTGTTGGTTTTGTTGGTTTCGTTGATTTTCTTCATTTTGTTGTTTACCTCCATTTTGTTAGTTTCCTTCATTCGTTGTTTTCTTTATTTCGTTGATTTCTTTCATTTTTGTTTTCTTCCACTTCATTGGTTTCTTCCACTTCATTGGTTTCTTCCACTTCGTTGGTTTCTTTCATTTCATTGATTTCTTCCACTTCATTGGTTTCTTCCACTTCGTCTCTTCTTTTCATTTCCATGATTTCTTATATTATTCTATTGCAATAGAATATCATATTTTCATTCTACTACGATAGAATAAAATTGTCAACCATATATTTTTACTTTCTCCACTTCACCGAACATACCTCTCTCTGTTCTTTTTAGCGCAGAAAAGGGCCCCCTGCAATTACTGCAGGAAGCCCCTTCTCATCTTTGATTATTTATTATTAATTTTAATCTTTTTTACACTGGAATAGCTGCTGTATATTTTCTTGCTGCCAACTCTCTTGTATCTTTTGATTTTGAAACGGTAAGTCGTTCCTTTTTTGAGCCCGGACTTTTTCAGGCTGGAAGCTGATTTGGATTTGGAAGCAATCTTGGTATATTTTCTCTTATTTTCAGCCTTCATATAAATCTCTACTCCATCGCACCTTGATGTTTTCTTCCAGGTAATCTTCACCTTTTTACTGCCGGTCTGGCTTACTTTTAATGATGGTTTTGCAGGTGCGCTTGCCGTCTTCAAAGTGTCGGAAAAGCTGCCTTCTTTTACTTCCGAACCGATTTGATTGTATGCCTTTACTCTATAACTATAATTTGTTCCTTCTTTCAGTCCCGTATTTTTATAGCTGTTAGAAGTCGTGGTTTTAATCTTTTTCCATTCATTCCTGCGGCTGTCGTAACGGTATACATGGTATCCTTTGGCATTTGCAGCCTTTTCCCAGGTAATTTTAATACTCTTGGTTTTATTGTAAGACGTCTTTAATCCTGTTACTTTGGCTGGTACCTCCACAATCTGTTTCCAATGGGCATATACCGTTATATTAGCAGTAACCCTGGTGGATGACGTAAACTGTGCACCACCGTCCGCTGCCGTAAACCATCCCAGGAACTGATAACCGCTTCTGGCTGCAGTTGGCAGAACGGATATCACGCTTCCCTCATTTACGGTTATGCCTGATGTACTGGTGTTGCCGCCATTTCCATGGAAGCTCACCACATATGTGGGAATGGGCTTTTTGCCCCAGACTGCAGTAAAGGTAATATCCTGGATCAATCTATACTCGCTGCCAGGCTGATAGGTGTTCATACCATCGTTCCATCCCTGGAACACAAATCCATCTCTGGTATAACTGTTTTCCGGAAGGATAAAGGAACTTCCCGCCAGCACGGTTACCGGTTCCGGAGATTCACCCGCAGCGCCGTCTCCTCCTTCGAAATATGCTGTCACTTCAGTCTCCGGAACATCACTGATCCATTCCGCCGTAAATACGGTATCCATACCCGGAATATGATAAGTATCACCAGGCTGATAGATTCCGTTTCCGTCATTCCATCCGTTAAATGCAAATCCTGCTTTTACAAAGGTATTGTCGGGTAAAGTTATCGGTGCCCCTTCCTCACCGGTAATAGAAACTGGTGCATCACCGAGTGCCCCTTCACCGCCTTCAAAGGATATTGTATAAATCTCCGGGATTACTTCCTGCCACTGTGCTGTAAATATAACATCGTAGGATGGAACCGTATAAGAATCACCCGGTTGATAAATTTCATCACCATCCGCCCATCCTGTAAATGTGAAGCCCTCTCTTGTGTAGGTATTATCCGGAAGCGTGATCTGCTCTCCTTCCTTAGCTGTCATGGATTCCGGTGCTTCTCCCACTGTTCCTTCGCCGCCTTCAAAAGTTACATGGTAAATCTGTTCTTCTTCATCCGGAATAATCTCATACACATAGAATTCCGCAGCCGAGATAAATTTGTCATTTCCGGAATCCCCTCTGGTGGACGTTGCCCGGATCTGGATTCTTCTGGCATTTACCGTATTAAATACCACTTCTTTTTTATCGGCGTTATCACTCCAGGTTCCGGTTCCTCCCGGCACTTCCCTGAAATCGTCCCCGTTTTCCGTAGGGCTGTAATAAAGCTTATACCCCAGGATTCTTCCATTGATGTTATTTGATCTCGGTACATATTCCAGTTTGCGGAGAATGCGGTTTTTACCCACATCAATAGTAAATTCATTGCGGACATTTCCCGGAATATCCGGTTTCACTGCTGCACTTCCCGACCAGTTACTGTGCCAATAGGTAGTTTCATTGCCGTCTATTGCCTGGTCTGCATTGCCGTCGCTACCGCTGCCTTCCTGGCTTCCTGCCGTGGCGCTTAATTCGCCGGATTCAATCTTGGTAAGTGTTCCCTTGATTACAAGGTTATTCACTGCCTGCTCAAGTGCCGCCAGTTTTTCATCCAGCTCTTTCTGTTTTACTCCTTCTTTTCCCAGAGATTCTTCTGCCGCAGCGACAGCCTGGGTTACAGCCTGGTAAGATTCTTCTGTGTAGAGCTTAGCATCCAGTTCTTTTGCTTTGTCTACTGCTCCCTGAAGCTCTGTCCGGTCAGCCGGTATGTCTTCCAGTTTTTCAAACGCATCAGTAAGTGCAGCCAGGGCAGCTGCCACCTCCTCCTGGGAAGCTTCTGCATAGCCGATTACACCTTCTGCGTCATCAATGGCATTTTTCAATGCAGCATAGGTTTCTTTGGTGTAGTATTTTCCGTCCACCGCCAAAGCTTGTGTATATTTTTCAATTAAGGAAGACTTGTCTGCCGGTATCACAGGATCCGGCTCTGCCGTTACCAGATACATCTCATGGAGTTCCGGTGCTGTTTGGCTCCAGGATATCTTTATCTCAAATACATTGCTGACATCCTGTCCCAAATCTTCGAATACATTCAGGCTCTTGTCCAATGTACCAATGCTCTTCCATGCATCGTTACCGTAACGTACGGAAACATCTGCATCCGAAATGGTATTGGGGCTTTGCAAAATGGTAATGCCTGTCACATTGGTATTGCCTGACACCCGGTAAGTAAGGCTTCCTTCTCCTTCTTTCTTAGAGGATCGATAGGTTGTGGACACGTCATTATCGGTAAGATAAGAGGGGCGGTGTCCTTTTTCCTCCACATCAGTAGTCACAAATGAAGGGTTGTTTTCCACGGGTATATACTCGTTGTCATTGATCTCCAGCTCATTAAAACGAATCCATCTTGCATTATAATCTTTGGTCACCGATATCTTAATATATCTTGCATCCTGATTTACCGGTTCTGCTGTTGATAACGTGTAATAAGATATTTCGTGATCCGGGAAACATTCATCAATCGTTACCTGACCCGGATCTTTATCCGGATTGCCGATTGTCAGGATATCTGTCCAGTTTTCAAGATCTGCCGAAACGGATATCTTTCCATTGCGGATAAAATCCACTTCACTGTCATGCTGTACCATTTTCAGTTTTTTCAAAGTAATTGTCTGGCCCAGGTCATAGATAATATACTGACCCTCCTTCTGTGATACACTGAAGTTTGCCTTTGTGCTGCGGTCCCCGTCTACTGCCTGATCCCCATTGGTAATAGCTGATGCTGCAATATTGGACTCCCTAAATTGAGGTGCTGCAATTTCTTTTGATCTTATGGTAAACCGGGACAGCTGGAACGTAACGGGATCCTTGCTGCTGTTGATGAGGCGGATATACCTTGCATCCAGTCCTCCGGTCAGATTGCCGGGATCTACTGTCTGCCATTCGGTTCCGTTGACAGAGGCTTCCATCGTCAGTTTATTCTGTTGGGTGTACGCTGCATTTATTTCCATTATATTTCGGATTCTGGGAAGCATAATACCCAGATACTGGTTCTTCCCAAGCGTAAGATCACGGTCATTTACAGATAAGTCAGCTGTATCGGCTGTAGTAGTAACACTTCTTCGGCTTAAGGATGCCACATTTGTATAGGCTACTGTGGATGGCAGCACTTCTCCTTCGCTTACCGCAAATTCCCGTACCGCCAGCCATTTCCCTGTGGCTGCCTTTGCTCTTACCCGCACATATCTCGCCTTAATCCCAAGCTCTTCCGCGTTAAAATAAATATCCCTCTTATCTTTATAAGACTCCAGTTCCGTATAATTTTCTCCATCCAGGGAATATTCCAGTACAGCACTTGATATCAGATCTGACTGCGCCGTAGTGGTTCCACCCTGGAGGTATTTAATGGTTCCAAGGGTTACTTCCCTTCCAAGGTCAAGACCCAGCCACCCCCCTGCCGGAAAAGAATCATTTGGCGTAGTTTTGAACCAGGCAAAGGTAGTATCATCCTTATCGGTTGCCTTGCCTTCGGTATATTCATTATAAGTGCCGTTAATCCCGTCTGATTTCATCAGTTCTGCATCCAGCGGCACAAACGGTCTTGTCTTATCCGCATTTGGATTTACAACACTGTTTACTTTTGGACCCAGTACATCAGACATGTTCTTCACAAATGGAATCAGGCGTTTTGCCCCTGCTTCTACATTTGGGACAGAATCGATATTTACCACCGGGCATTGTTTGGACAAACCGTAGTAACTGGATGCTTCCGAGAAGTAGCTCCATACATTTTCATAGTCATTATTTTCATAGGCGATTGCTGTATTGATATAATTGATTGCTGCTTTCGCCAGATATCTCAGGGAATCTGTCCAGGGTGAAAGCTGCGCCTTAAGGTTTTCATTTTGGGAATCCCGTTCAAATGCATCTGCCGCATCGGCTATTTTCTGGAATTCTTCCACCAGACGGCTTCCCTTTTCCTGAATGGTTGCTCCTGATTGATACAGGGTCATAAATTCTTCCAGCAGTGGTGCCAGTTCTTCCGATTCTCCCAGAACCAGGCTATGCCCGTTTGGTGCCGGATCTGATAAATGCTTCGCCATGGTATGTAACGCCTGAGAAGCATCCGGTTCCACGTATTTAAAGGAATCCGCCCAACTCTTATCCCGATTGAAGCCCTGAATGTTCCAGGCATAATCGGCAACTGCAAATATCGCAACCTTAGATGGCTCTGACTGCTGCATGGGATTGGTAATGACCCCTGCCAGGTTTGTTACATCTGTGTTGAGCATCTCGCCCTTTCCCATGAGCATGCGCACTTTATTAATATCATTTACCGGCCAGTTCAGCCAGAACAGCGGTTTTCTTCCCGCCTTTGCATCGGATGTAAGGCCATTTACAAACCCATCCACCGTTTCTTTTGTGACATGTCCGCAGACACTCTGCCCCGTCCAGAAAAAGTCTACATCGTCGTTCACCAGTTGATTTGCATTTCTTAAATTGGTCCAGCTGTATCCTGCAAAAGCCCAGTTGTATTCCGGTGGGCAGTAGAGGATATCTCCTACATCGTTTTTACTCTTGCACCAGTCCGTCAGATCATTAAGCAGATTGGCAATAAGATTTACAGATACTCCTCCTGCATCATCAGCCAGCACACCAAAACGGCGTACCCCTGCATCATAGAGCTGCTGGAATTTCTTTTTAATAGTTGCCAGACTGTCATCATAATTGCTTTCTGTAATACGGTCACTCATAAAAGGATGGATGGTCCAGACAAATTCACACTTGGATTTCCTGCCTACCTCTGCCATCTCTCTGATTTCAGCCAGTTTTTCTTCCGGATACATTTCTCTCCATTTGGAATTGTGGTAGGGATCATCCTTTGGAGCAAATACATAAGCGTTGCATTTGATTTCCCCTCCAAATTTCATAAGATTCATGCGGTCTTCATTGGACCAGGGCAATCCATAGTACCCTTCAATAAATCCCCGCAGCCCGGTGTCAGAAAAGTCTGTAACCGTAAAATTCTGAAGCTGTTTTCCGGTGATCTGGCGCAAAACCATTTTCAGTGTGGATAACGCATAAAAAGCAGCATTGGTATCTTTCCCAACGGCTGCAATGGTATTGTCCTGCGCGGTTAACACATAGGCATCTGTCTGATTAAAATGATCATCCGAAACTGCCGTATGTTCTGCGGCAAACTGATCCGCAGCATCTTTCGCTCCTTCTGACCGGTGAATCCCTACCAGTAAATTGGTTTTTCCCTGAACGGTAGCATCCGTAACCACATGTGTTACACCTGCAGTCTTCAGAACATCGTCCACTTTATCTTTCGTTGCCTGGTCTATACCCTCACCAAATATAACATTTACTTCATCTGACAGCGTAAAACTGCCATCCGGATACTCCACGTCATGAGGCGTGGGATATATTTCATATGCTGCGTTTTCTGCAGCCGATACCTGAAGCGTTTCAGAAATCCCACTTAGCTGCACCGATGTCATGGTCATTACAATAATCAGTAAAAAACTAAGCGCTTTTCTCAATCTTTTCATTCTTAATCCCCCAATCTGCTTTATCGATTCATCTGCCGGATTTATCAAATAACCCTGTCCGAAACGTGCCTGAAGGTATAAAATCACCTTCAAACACGCCCGGACCCTTTCATGGATTATTTTTTAACATATCTGACATTTTTAGAAATGTTTGCTTTTTTCAGCAATCTTTTATAGCTGCTGTATTTTTTCTTTGGTACCGTAACTTTTATCCTCTTATCGGTGTTTTTAAATGCATTTTTGCCAATGGATTTTAATACCTTTGAAGAAATCGTCACACGATTTAATTTCTTGCATCCCTGGAAACTTTCTTTACCGATTTTCTTGATATTGCTTCCCAGTATGACTTTTTTCAGCTTTTTCTGGTTCTTAAATGCCTTATCGGATATTTCCGTAACCTTGAAGGAATAGCCGTTTAATTTGACGGTTGATGGAATCTTGATACTCGTACTGTTCTTTTTCGCAGGACGCCATACCGTCACAGTCCTTGTTTTGGATGTGGAAGCAGTTACCTTATATTTTACACTTCCCACCTTGTGAGTGCTGCCTTTTTTCGGAACCGGTTTTACTTTAACCAGTTCATTTCTGGCTGTATTTAATGCCTTGTATGCCTGATCCACAGTTGCCTGCGTTGCTTTCTGGTCATTTATTACATTTGCTGCGGTCGCCAGTGCACCGGAGAATTTCTTCCAGGAATTGCTGGTGTAATCAGAAGCCTTTAAATTCTTACAGGTTTGGTAAAGATTTTGCAGCGCTGTTTTATTTACCACCGGCTTGGGATCTTTTTTCTTTAATGCCGCCAATGCATTCTGTAAGTCAGCGGCAGCCTTATTTACCTCTTCCTGAGATGCCTTTTGATTATCCAGTACATTCTTTGCTTTTGACAACGCATCCTTAAATGCACGGAAGCTTTCATCTGTATAATCTCCCTGGACTTTATCTTTATTTTCGTTATAAAGTTTCTGCAGGGCGGTTTTGTCTACTGCAGGCTGGGGATCTTTTTCTTCTAACGCCGCCAATGCATTCTGTAAGTCAGCAACAGCCTGTGTGATTTCTGCTTCTGAGGTGTCTGGATTGTTCATTATTCCCATCGCTACATCGTATGCCGATTTAAATGCATTCCAGCTCTCCTGGGTATATTTCCCGCGCAGGATCCCGGATACATCCGTCAGCAGTGCCCGAAGTTCTCCCTTTGAATCCGGCTGATTCAAATTGATTTCCGCTGCCGAACCAAAGCCGCCTTCACCTGAAGTAACCTTAAATTGTACGTATCTGGCATCCACCGGATCAAAGGATATGGTTTTGGAGTTACTGTCAGACGGCAGTGTTCCGTTTGCAACCACCTCATAATTGCTTCCGTCCAGGCTTACCTTTATCTCGTATCCGGTTACAATACCGTTTATTCCTCCACTTTGACGGGGCAGATATACAAATTCATGAATACGGTTTACCTGATTCATATCAATGGTAATGGTTGCCGGCAGATTTTTCATGGACGGCGAATACTGGGTATGCCAGATTGTTCCCGGATTACCATCAAATGCCAGTGATACAGGTCCTTCATTCCCATCCGATGTCAATGCCTGCTCATTGTCAGAGGATACGGTCCAGCCACTGGTTGGAATTTGGGAAGGATCGTTTATATCATAGCTCTTAGTTACGCTGACATTATCAATATACCCTTTAAATGCATTTGTTTTGGAACCAATTCTTTCAAGAGGAAGCACAAACGAACTGCTTGAAATATTGGTCTTCTTCACCAGTCCTTTATTGGTGAAAGAACCTTTTGCCGAGGAATTAAATGTCCCATTTACATACAGATCTGTCTTCTGAGGAGTTACACGCAGAATCAGATGATAGGTTTTTCCGGCTTCCGGAACAAAGTTGAATTCATATTCGTACAATTCCTGGGTATATCCCAGTTTGTTGTTCTCCAGAATACGGATATCATGTGTACCGTATGGTGAATCTTCTTCGAATAGAATCTGACCGGGCTTTACTTCATCCATTTTAAGGGTAAAGGAAAGCATATTTCCGTCTGAGCCCAGCTGTTCAACCGGAGTGGCTGCATAACTCTCACCGCCGCTTATTTTTAACATACTGCCGTTTAAGTTTTCAGCCTGTCCTACA
>NZ_JAWYAJ010000548.1:0-4936 GCF_034124845.1 Robinsoniella sp. | reverse complement strand
TTCAAACGCGCTCTAGGGATGAATTTTCAAACAGGCTCGAGTACAAGCCAGCTTGTGCTATTCAGGGGGAGATACATGCAGAAAGTGTTCCAATATATCCAGAAATATAAAATGATTGAAGAAAATGACAGTATTATAGTGGGCGTATCCGGAGGAGCTGATTCGGTATGCCTGCTTTTTGTGCTGCTGGAACTAAGGGAGAGGATTCCTTTTTCCATAAAGGTTGTCCACATTGAACACGGAATTCGTGGACAGGACAGCCTGGATGATGCTGACTTTGTGGATAACATCTGCAAAGAGAAAGGAATTCCTTTTTATTTATATCCAGCAGATGTGGTAAAGGCGGCACGGGATAAAAAAATATCCGTGGAAGAGGCAGGCAGAGAGGCGAGATATGAGGCATTTGCAGATGTTATGAAACGTTTTGGCGGGAATAAGATTGCGGTGGCACATCATGCAAATGACCAGGCGGAGACAATCCTGTGGAACCTGGTGAGGGGCAGCGGTCTTAAGGGACTGTGCGGAACCAGACCGGTACGGGATTGTATTATACGTCCTCTTTTAGGCACATCCAGAGCAGAAATAGAAGCATATCTGGTCAAGCGGAAAATCCCCTACCGGACAGATAGTACCAATCTGACCGACGATTATACCAGAAATAAGCTGCGCCTGCACGTTCTGCCTTATCTGGAAAAGGAATTGAACGGGGCGGCAACTGCGCATATTGCGGAAACGGGGCGGCATTTGCAGAAGATTGAGGCATACATGGAAGAGGCATCCCAGAGGGAGGCGAAAGACTGCACCTGCATTTCAGAGGGAAGGGCCGTTATAGACACGGGACATTTTGCCAAAAAGCCGGAGGTCATACAAGAATATATTTTCCGATATTGTTTAAAAGAAATGGGCTGTGGGCTTCGGGACATTGGAAGTGTCCATATCGATAATCTCATGAAACTGCCTGATCTTCAACCCGGGAGAAGAATTCAGCTGCCGGGCGGATATACTGCGAAACGGCTGCCTGGACAGATCTGCATTTTCCGAGAAGAAGCAGACCCTGCAGAAAAGGCGGACACAGGGAGCGAGGATTTAGAATTGCAGATTCAGGTGCCCGGGACTTATGTTTGGAATGGAAAACGGATATCTTTTTCCAGAGAAATATATGAAAACCAAATTATTGAAGAAAAACCATATACGAAATGGCTGGATTATGATAAAATATACAATGCAGTTTCTTTACGCAGCCGCCGGAGCGGTGATTATTTTGTTACAAACCGGGAGGGCGGAAAAAAGAAATTAAAGTCTTATTTTATTGATGAGAAGATTCCACAGGATGAGAGAGACCGGATCTTACTTCTGGCGGATGGTTCCCATATCATGTGGATTGTGGGATATCGCATCAGTGAGGCATATAAAGTTACAGAAGATACAAAAATAATATTAAAGATACAAGTGGAGCAGGAGGCAAAGTAATGGAAGATAAGATCCGTGTGTTGATACCGGAAGAAGAGGTAAACAAAAGAGTAAGAGAACTGGGCGAAAAGATCAGTGAAGAATATGCAGGAAAGAAAGTACATTTAATCTGTGTATTAAAGGGAAGTGTGTTTTTTACCTGTGAACTGGCAAAGAGAATCACGATACCGGTAACAATGGATTTCCTGTCTGTGGGAAGTTACGGGGCAGGTACAGAGTCCAGCGGGGAAGTCAGAATCAAAAAAGATCTGGATGAATCTGTGGAAGGCCTGGATATTATCATTATCGAAGATATTATTGACTCAGGAAGGACATTAAGCCGTCTGGCAGAGATCCTGAAAGAAAGAAAACCGAACAGCATGAAGATCTGTACACTGCTTGATAAGCCGGAACGCCGTGTCACAGATGTAAAAGTGGATTACGTAGGATTCAATATCCCGGATGAGTTTGTGGTGGGATTTGGTCTTGACTATGCGCAGAATTACCGTAATCTCCCATATATTGGGGTTGTGGAACTGTAATTGCCACAGAGACTTACGTGATGTTGTAATGTACGACATTGTACAAATATTCAAGCTATAAATATGGTTTGAGCAATGCTGTACCAGATTGACAGAGAGGAGATTTAAGGCATTGAATAAGAGTTCAAGAAATTGGGGCATCTACATTATAATTGCGGTGCTCGTAGTTGCGGCATTTATGATGCTGAGGGGCGGATTATCCATGCAGGAGACGTACAGCCTCCAGGAATATTCGGCTGCGCTGGACAGCGGTAATGTGGTGAAAGTAGAGATTCACCAGAACAGCCAGGTGCCAACCGGTCAGTTATATGTATATTTAAAAGACGGAACAACCAGGAAGCTGAATGTGTCTGATGTAAAGGAGGCACAGGTACAGCTGACAGAAAAGGATGTTCCAACTGTTTTATTTGATATTCCAAAAGAAAGTATGTTTATGACAACGATATTCCCGGTGCTGCTGATGGGCGTTATGATGATTTTCTTGTTTAGTATGATGAATCGTCAGGCGTCAGGCGGGAATAATAAGATGATGAATTTTGGAAAAAGCAGGGCGACCCTTACTACCCCGGACAGCAAACGGGTTACGTTTAAGGAAGTTGCAGGACTGCAGGAGGAAAAAGAAGACCTGCAGGAAATTGTGGATTTCTTAAAGGAACCAAAAAAATATCTCCAGGTTGGAGCCAGAATACCAAAAGGTGTACTGCTGGTGGGCCCTCCGGGAACCGGTAAAACCCTCCTTGCAAAAGCAGTGGCTGGGGAGGCTGGCGTACCGTTTTTCAGTATTTCCGGTTCTGACTTTGTGGAAATGTTTGTTGGTGTGGGTGCATCCCGTGTCCGTGACCTGTTTGGAGAGGCGAAGAAAAATGCGCCCTGTATTGTGTTCATCGATGAGATTGATGCGGTAGCCAGAAGAAGGGGAACCGGAATGGGCGGTGGTCATGATGAACGTGAGCAGACCCTTAACCAGTTGTTAGTGGAAATGGACGGTTTTGGGGTCAATGAAGGAATTATTGTCATGTCCGCGACGAACCGTGTGGATATACTGGATCCCGCAATTTTAAGACCGGGCAGATTTGACCGTAAAGTTGGTGTTGGAAAACCGGACATCAAAGGCAGGGAAGAAATCTTAAAAGTTCATGCAAATGGAAAACCCCTTGGGGATGATGTAAATCTGGAAACCATTGCACAGACGACTGCCGGATTTACCGGGGCTGACTTAGAGAATCTGTTGAATGAAGCGGCTATTTATGCGGCAAAGGACAGCAGAGGATATATCAAACAGGCAGATATTAACCGGGCATTTATCAAGGTTGGGATCGGTGCGGAAAAGAAAAGCCGTATTATTTCAGAAAAAGAAAAGAAGATTACGGCTTACCACGAAGCGGGGCATGCAATACTATTCCATCTGCTTCCGGATGTGGGACCGGTGCATACAATATCAATCATACCTACAGGAACCGGTGCGGCAGGCTATACTATGCCTTTGCCGGAAAAGGATGAGATGTTCAATACCAAAGGACAGATGCTCCAGAATATTATCGTAGATCTGGGCGGACGGGTGGCAGAGGAACTGGTACTGGGAGACATTACAACTGGAGCTTCCCAGGATATCAAACAGGCAACCAAGCTTGCCAAGGCCATGGTAACCCAGTTCGGAATGTCTGACCGGGTGGGTCTGATCCACTATGGCAGTGATGACGATGAAGTGTTTATCGGCAGAGATCTGGCACATACCAGAGGCTTTAGTGAACATATTGCGACTACCATTGATGAAGAGGTGAAGAGGATTATTGATGATGCCCATACAAAGGCACATTCAATGATTGAGGAGCATATGGAAGTGCTTCACAAGTGTGCAAAACTGTTAATAGAGAAAGAAAAAATTGGTCGGGAGGAGTTTGAAGCACTATTTTAGTGAAAAGTGCACAAAAATAAGTAAGCAAATTTGTGAAGTTTGTGCACACTTATTTGGACAATAATGATATACTAATCATCGTAAAACCCCCCCCAATACATTATATAGTTTTTGCTACACCCCATAAGAAGAAATACCTTCTCCAAAAAAGACAGCAGATTAATGGCTGTCTTTTTTACTGTCAGAAAGCATTTTTTATCAGGCTTCCGGGAGAAAGTAAATAAGGCTTGTAGTAACTGTAGGAATGATATAAAATGGAATCAGGATATGATTAAGGAGTGTTATCATGGACATTAACCAATTGGAACGGATACAGAGATCATGGCAGTATGTAATGCGGATGCGGCCTGTTTTTAATATGGAAGCACTATTCAGTGATGAAACAGAGAATTACGTTATGCCAATGGAGCCGGAACCCCATGAGACGGTAACAATTCGCTTTCGAACGGCGAAAAATAATGTGGATGCCGTGTTTTTTATCAGTGGCGCAGACAGGCTTTTAATGCAGTTTGAAGAGAGCAGGGGGGATTTCGACTATTACAAAATAGAAATTACCGTAGGAGAGAATCCAATACACTATTACTTTGAAATACAGACCGGAAAGTTCCGGTGTTTTTATAATAAAAGAGGGGTGTCCAGGAATCTGCAGGAGTACTATGCATTTGCACTGGTGCCTGGATTTAAGACCCCGGACTGGGCAAAAGGCGCTGTGATGTATCAGATCATGGTGGATCGTTTCTATAACGGGGATAAGAGCAATGATGTAGAGGATAGAGAATATTTCTATATCGGAGATCATGCTTCCGGTGTGAAAGACTGGAACAAACGACCTGCATATATGGGAATCCGGGAATTTTACGGCGGGGACCTGCAGGGAGTCATGGATAAGCTGGATTATTTGCAGGATTTGGGCGTGGAAGTTATCTATTTCAATCCCATATTTGTTTCTCCTTCCAATCATAAGTATGATATACAGGATTATGATTATATTGATCCCCACTACGGAAAAATCGTAAGTGACGGGGGGCAC
>NZ_JAWYAJ010000547.1:0-3767 GCF_034124845.1 Robinsoniella sp. | reverse complement strand
ATGTATTGCTTTGAAGGTGATATCTATGACTGGACCAAACCGGAGTCAAAAGAAGCACTGCAGTTTATGTATGACATGCTTTATAAGGACAAAGTAGTATCAGAAGCAGCTCTTGGTGACAGCTATGATGCGATGAATCAGAAAATTATCGACAACAAATATGGAATGGTGTTCCAGTGGGCTTATCTGGCAGATGTCTGCGGCGATAAATGGGGGGATGCCATACAGATTGAAGCTATGCCCATGTTCAAAACAAATCACACGATCGTAGCAGGATGGCATATGGCAATTAATAAAAACTCGAAAAAAGTTGATGCGGCAAAAGAGGTTCTGAAGGTATGGGCAAGTGAAGAAGGGCAGATGTGCAATCTCCAGATGGAAGGTTCTTCCCACACTAAGGTAATGGCAAAGCCGGAGGCTAAAGAAGTCAATCGGGCTGGACAGGCACTGGAAGAATATTCTGCAGCAGGTTCCTTGGTTCCAAGGCCAATGCCGCCAACAGTAAATGAGCTTATGGAGGCAGCGGAGACCTATGCACAGTCTTATCTGACAAATCAAATGTCTTTGGATGAATGTGTGGAAAAAGCTACGGCGGAAATACAGGCACTTGTGGAAGATTAAACACAACTGCACGTTATCAGACAATTGCAGCATTTTACAGACCGGTATAAAAGTGAGGGGACACTGCGGGGTCCCCTTTCAAAATCTCCGGCAGACAGATAGAAGATAGGGGAAGGTTGCGGGATGAAAAAAATGTCAATGGGAAAAAGGCGGGTATTGGTAGCCTGGGCGCTGGTATTGCCGGCTCTGCTTGTGAGGGGCGCTACTATTATTTATCCGATGATTACCACAGCGTGGTATAGTCTTTTAAATTATAAAATGATAACCCAGACAAAAAAATTTGTGGGGTTCCAAAATTATGTGAAGCTTTTGAAAGATCCGGGTGTTCAGGAGTCCATTCGCTTTACACTGATCTTTACCATTATTTCCGTTATTTTAATTATGACACTGGGCATTCTACTGGCGTTAGTTTTAAACGTGAAATTCAGAGGAAAGAAATTTTTACGGTCTATTGTACTGATACCCTGGGCAATGCCTACAATTGTGATTGGCATTGCGGCACAGTGGGCATTTAATGATACTTATGGCTTTGTTAACGATCTGCTGTCCAGGCTCAGCCAGTCAGACTTTAATTTTGCATGGCTGGTAAATCCGGCAGGTGCCCAGGCGGCGGTCATTATCGTAGATGTGTGGAAAAATGTACCGTTCTTTGCAATAATGGTGCTGGCTGCACTGCAGGGGTTATCACTGGAATTGTATGAATCGGCAGCCATGGACGGAGCAGGGGCAATCAAACGTTTTTTTGCAATTACCATTCCGCATATCAAACGGGTTCTGATTACCATGGGATTGTTTTTTACGCTTTGGCGTCTTACAAGCTTTGATCTGGTCTATGCCATGACCCAGGGCGGTCCCGGTGCAAAGACATCTTTAATCAGTTATAAAATAACAACAGAAGCCTTTAAGAACCTGAACTATGGATATGCATCAGCCATTTCTATGATGCTGTTCCTGATCATGATTATTGTTGCCGGCGGCGGTATGCGTCTGCAGAAAAAAATTGACTACTAGGGGGCGGGAAAATGAAAAAATCAAAAGCTTATAAAGTCTTTATCTGGATTACGGCACTTGTTCTGGCTCTGATCATTTTATTTCCGGTATTCTGGATATTTACATCCTCAATTACGGAAAAAGAGTTATTATTTACTACGCCCGTGACCTATTTTCCGGAAAATCCAACCCTTCAGAATTACTTTACGCTGTTTCAAGAGGTGGATGTCAGCGGTCTGTCGTTCAATACATTGATTGTAGCCGTTTTTGCCATTATTGCATCAATTGTGATCAGTATACTGGCAGCATATTCCTTTGCCAGATTTACCTTCCGGGGGGCGGGAGCAGCTTATTCACTGTTGGTCTTTTCCGCAATGCTGCCGGTGATTATGACCTTGATCCCCATGTTCCAGACATATAAGACACTGCATCTTCACGATACCCATCTGGGGTTGATCATTCTGTATGTCAGCGGATTCATACCGTTTACGACCATGTCCTTTGTGACCTTTATACAGCAGATTCCCTATTCCCTGGAAGAAGCAGCGGCAGTAGACGGGGCAAATGTGTATACGAAGATATTCAAAGTGCTGTTTCCGCTTATGAAGCCGGCTATTGCTACAATGGCTATTATTAACTTTATCAATACCATGAATGAGTTTATGATTCCGCTGGTTTTTACCAACCGGAAAGCAACGCCGCTGAGCGTGGGGCTCACTTTGATTCCAAGGATAAACCAGTACAACGTTCCCTGGGAGAAGATCAGTGCCCTGGCAACAATCATGATGATACCCATTGTATTATTTGTTATATTGTTTGAAAAAAATATCATAGACGGATTGACTGCCGGAAGTGTAAAGCAATAGAGGAATTCGGGCGTTAGGAATAGGATGAGCCAGCTTGTGCTATTCCGGGGTAAAAAATGAAAGAGATGAAAAGCAGGAGGATTGCAGTATGAATGCAAGAGAGCGGGTATTGGCAGTGGTTAACAGAAGAATTCCGGATAAAATCCCGAAGGATTTAAGCTGGGGATTGTGTCCGGCATTGGAGGAAGAATTTCGAAAAAGAACAGGTTGCGTGGATTACTATGAATACTTTGGATTGGATATCAGGCTATTGGATTTTGCGCCCACGGAGTTGATAAGAGATTTTTCGGCATATTATGTGGGCAGGGATCAGGAACCGGGTTTTTCCATCAATGAATGGGGCGTGGGAAGCGGAAAGTCCAGGGATGCGAGTTTGCATTTCGAACACATCATCTCGCCTCTTAAAGCAGGGATGACAGAACAGCAGGCTGAAGAATTTCCACTGCCGGACTTTTTAGAACCCAAGAGAAGTGCACATTTTAAAGCTTATGTGGACCAGTGTCATGAAAAAGGTCTGGCTGTGTGCGGAAGTCTGACCCAGACTATTTTTGAAAAGGCCTGGGCTATCCGGGGATTTGAAGAGACCATGATGGATATGCTGACAGAGCCGGAAGCCATCACAATATTGATGGAACGCATTACCCAGCTTCGTATGGATCAGGTGGTACTTATGCTAAAGGCGGGGATTGATGTGCTTATGCTGGGGGATGATGTTGGGATGCAGACGGGGATGCTCATTGGCGTGGATACATGGAGAGAGTTCCTTAAGCCCAGGCTGGCACGAATTATTGCAAAAGCCAGGGAGATAACGCCGGATATACCGGTCTTTTACCATTCCTGCGGGAATCCCAGCCAGATCATACCGGAGTTAATCGAGATAGGGGTAAATGTTTTAAATCCGATACAGCCGGAGTGCATGGATCTGCAGAAGATAAAGGATACTTATGGTGATCAGCTGGCATTCTGGGGAGGGGTAAGTGCCCAGACGAATCTTTCCTTTGGGACGCCGGAGCAGGTAAAGCAGGAGGTAAAACAGTGTATTAAAATTCTTGGACAGGACGGCGGCTATCTGATCGGACCTAATCATATGGTGGAACCGGAAGTGAGCTGGGAGAATCCGATGGCTTTTTTTGAAGCAGTAGAGGAATACGGGACTTATTGGACTTGAGTGAAAAGGGGATAGAAATGATCCACATTGATGATTTTGAGAAAATAAAAAATCGCTATGATGCTTATTGGGCAAAAGAAAATCATGACAGGCCGCTGATGGATATCCGGGCGCCCAAATAT
>NZ_JAWYAJ010000546.1:0-16200 GCF_034124845.1 Robinsoniella sp. | reverse complement strand
AATATTAATTTGGTTAAAATGACCAAGGTGTAGCAATTTTAAAACACGCTCTAGAGCATTTCCAAATGGGTATAAGAGTATAAATAAAATTGAAATAAGCGTGTGCAGAATTATTAGAAATTTTGCATACGCTTATTTTATGGTGTTAGAAAAGAAGTAACGGTCTAAAACATGAGCTAACTATGTCGATATGTAACATATTAGTTATAAATAAAAATAATTATAATTTTTAATCACTGTAAGACTATAGACATTGGTTGCTTTATGAATTATAATATATATGCTGTCGACTCTTTCCAGCAGGAAGGAGGTGCATCTATGGAGTACATAGTTGCTTTTATAATATCAGTATTTGCTAGTATAGCAGGATATTATGTATGCAAATGGATTGAAAAGAACAAGAAAGACAGCTAACAAAAAATCCCCACGGACTAGCCTCCGTGGGGATTCGTGCATCTAGAGTACATAGATACTTTGTATGCCTCTATAATATAACACTATGCAAAGAATGTCAATGCATTTTTTCCGCCTAATATGCTTTCTCATATCCGTTTCCGGATACCTGCCTTCGATCAGAAAGGCGGCGTATGTTCCATCTGCAGCCACAAAAATATTAAAATAATACTATAAGATAGTACACCTTCCTTAAGATAATGCAATTTTTGAAAGCATTCGATAACGCTATAATGAGATTGTAACAAAATAAGCACGGAAAAGGAGAATGTTATGGGGAAGAAAAGAAAACGAAATTTGGCGACGAAGGTATTGGCAGTTGCAGTAGCGGTTTCTATGCTGCCAGGCAGTGCGATGACAGCGTTTGCTGGGACCGGTACGGAATCAGAACCGGCAGCATTGGCAATTGGGCATCCGACATTTAAGAACACGGAAAGCTTAGCGGATGTATACAATTTGGGAGGCGTAACATATGATTCAAAGGACATGATGAAGGAGCTCTACCAACAGGATTTGAATAACGGTGGAGATTCATTTTACATGGACCGTATTCTGGGGCGTTATGGAGTGGCAAATGGAAATGCAGGCAACAATGGAGACGACGATGGCAATACCTTTATGACCAGAGGCCGGGCACTTTATATGTACACCAGTAATCCAGCCGTCATTGGTTTCGGAGGAAAAACCAGCTATGGATGCAGTTCATCCGGCAGTTCTCTGGGCGGCGATATGTATGCGATTACTTTTTCGGATGAATCCGGCGCATTGAGCAGTAAGGAAGTGACGAGCAACCGTGTAAACTACCCCAGTAACTGGGTTAGCCAGTATCAGATAGGTTCCCTGACGGCAGATGTGGAGAAGTTCATCAGCAATGAAAATGTTGCGGTAACTACGGTTCATCTGACCAATACAGAGGGATCTGACAAAACCATTAAGGTTAATGTAAATTCAAACTTTGTAAGCAGCCGCGATGAAGTGTCGGTGGGAGGAGAAACCCAGAAGGAACTTACCGGATCGATGAATTCAACCGCTGACTTAACAAAGATCACTACCCGTTTATCAGGTAATGAATTTGAGTATGTAGAAGGCTCCAATAAGTCTATGGTGAAAACAGTCACCATTCCGGCAGGACAAACAGTAGAAGTTAAGGTTGTTATGGCTTTTACAACAGAAGAACTTCCACAGTCCACAGCAGATTACGTACGTTTTCTGGAACTGGATGGTACAAGCGCATTAAAAGCACAGAAGGCAGAGTACAATGAGTACTGGGCGGAAAACCTTCCATACATAGACGTACCAAACAAAGCAGTTCAGAAAGCAATTGATTATCGTTGGTGGCTGGAACGTTTTAATACGATGGATGCCAATATCCCAGGATATGATTTCCAGTATCCGGTTACGGTAGAAGGTGTATTAGGCTATAACAATGCAATTGCATTAACACAGCCAATGCATTTACAGGATACAAAGTGGTTAAGAAACGCGTACCTGCCCCTCGGACAGTTATTATCCGTAGGTAACAGCTCCCAGAGCAGCGCATTCCTGGACAACCCCGGAAACCGTTCAAACTGGAATAACCACTATGGACAGTATATCGCAGATGCGGGATTAGAAGCATTCAACGTAATTGGCGGCGGTGCAGAGCTTGCGGAAAATCTGGCATACTATTTTGAACATGATGCCAAGGGACAGATTGAGCATTACGGCAATCACACAAGTGCAACCACTCCGGAAAATTATCTGATTGATTACCAGAATAATTACATGACAGGAAACGATGCAGATACCATTTCCATGCATGTAAAAGGAATTGGAAACTGGAAGACACATGGAGAAAATGCATATGTATATGCAGCTGCACAATCTGCTTCTGACCTCTATGGATTATTAGGAAATATTGAAAAATCAGAGGAAATGAAAACTCTGGCTGAAAATATCCAAAGCGACATTCTGGAGTACCTGTGGTGCGACCAGTGCCAGAAATTTGAGACACGTGCAGTGAGTCCTAGCAGCTCATTTGTCTCCCATAATCCGGATAAACCAAATCTGGTAGAATTGACAGAATCCAACAACTACAATTATTTTTCTGTTGGAGCAGTTCCCACAGATGAAGCATCCATTGCAAAATACAAAGAAGCACTGAAGACCTTTACCAATGGAGACGACTTCCCGATTTTCCCGTATTATACGGCAAATCAGGTACACAATAAGCAGCTTCCGGGTTCTAATAACTTCTCGAACATTAACTTTACCGTTCAGGCAAGGGCATATGAAGCAGCACTTCGTACCTATGACGTAGAACAGGAATATGTAACAGATGATATGCTAGCCCTTATGGTTGAGTGGTGTGCATGGAATATGTACCCCAACGGCGGCGATATCCGGTATCCAAATAATAACGAATTTTTCAATATTGATAATAAGACATTAGATACCTATTACCGTTCCTGGATTTATCACAATATCCTTGGTAACTATACCTATCTCTTTATTGAAGATATGGCAGGTGTACAGCCGCGTTCCGATGAAAAACTGGAACTGGATCCAATCGACTTCAGTTATGACCATTTCATGGTAAACAATATTCGTTATCATGGCAAAGACATTACCATCAGCTGGGATAAACCGGATGGAAATAAATATTACGGCGACAATGTACCGGAAGGTTTTGCAGTATGGATTGACGGCGAATCTGCATTTGTATTAAATGATCTGGTTCACGTAGTATATGATGCTAAAACAGGTGAACTGGAATTCCCGGAAAATGAAAAAACCACTGTAGTTTCAAAAGCTTCTGTTTCCCAGATACCGGCAGCAATGGATGTTGCTATAACAGACGAAAATGTTGTAGAAATGCTGAAGAAATCCGGTATCAATGGTTTGACAAATGAAGCAGAAGGTGCAAGTGTAACAGCATCTTATACACCGGATAAAGCAAGAGCTGCTGCATGGGCAGAAAAGCACCGCGCAGATGGCAGTGACACCACATCAAAGGCAGTGAACGAGACAGCTCCCGACCCCCAGGCAGTAACCGATGGAATGACCGTTAATATGCCATTCTGGGGAAATGACCAGAGTCCTAATGCAACGGATTCCCTGGTTATTGATCTGGGCGGACAGAAGACTATCGATATGATGGATATTTATTTCTACAATGACCGTCAAAGCGGCGGTTATTCGGAGCCAACCAAATACACGCTGGAATACTGGGATGGCAGTGCGTGGAAACATGCAGAAAACCAGAACAGAACCCCTGCAATTCCTCGTGCAAATTACAATGAAGATAAATTTAAAGAAGTTACCACCGATAAGGTGAGAGTAACGGTAACAAATCAGCCGGGACGTTATACGGCAGTTACGGAAGTTCAGTTATTTAAAGAGGGCGGAGATCGTCCGGCAGTAGAAAATCAGGCACCGGATGTAACGGTGAAGGTAAATACAGAAAAGCTGGAGAATATGAAAGCATCTCTGACGGCACAGTGTACAGATGACGGATTGCCATATGACAAGACACTTACTTATAAATGGGAAGTGATTGAAAAACCAACCGGCACTGCATCCGCTTATTTAAGCGACGAAAAAGCATTAAATACTTCTTTAATCGGTTCTGAAGAAGGAACTTATAAAGTAAGATTTACAGCAGATGACGGGGAAAAACAAACAGTAAAAGAACTGTCTGTAGAGATTAAAAAGGCAGATACACAGGCTGATATAGATGTTGCACCGTCAGCTGTGGCAAGTTCAGATTATACAGCGAGCTGGGAAAAACTGGACGGAATTAATAATACGGCATTTGAGCCTACGAAATCTGCTGGCGGTACAGGCAAAGGATGGGGCAACTGGGGTGTATCAGGCGGAACAGGATCTACACACTGGGTTCAGTATACATGGAAAGAGCCTGTGAATATCTATAAGAATGATATTTACTGGTATGATGATAACGGCGGTACCCGTGTGCCATCTTCTATTCAGATGCAATACAAAAATGATGCTGGCGAATGGGTAGATGCAAATGTGACCACCGATTTCCAGACTGCAAATAAGAAGAATAAGTACAACGCCATCGAAATGATTCCGGTAACCACAACTGCACTGCGTATGAACATGAAGCTTTCCGCAGCAGGAACCGGTATATACCGTTGGAAAGTATACAGCACACCGGTAGAAGAAATCCTTCCGGTATTCAAGGGAACAAAGACCGGAACGATTCCGGAAATGCCAAAAGATATCCTGGCAAAAACTTCTTTCAGTGAGCTGAGAAGCGTAAAAATACTCTGGGATGCCATTACCCAGGATCAGGTAGCAGCAGACGGACAGTTTACGATCAATGGTGTAAATGAAGAAACCGGTAAATTTGTAACGGCAACTATTACAGCAAGATCAGATATGGATAAAGCAACCATTACAACCGTAGACGATACTATTGTAAATACACTGATAGGAAATCTGCCATTCATGCCTCAGAGCGTTATGGTACTTTACAACAACGGTGTAAAGGATAATGTCAGTGTAAATGTAACATGGCCTCAGATTACACCGGATCAGGTTGCAGCAGAAGGAACATTTACGATTCAAGGCGATGTTGAAGGAACAACCACAAAAGCAAAGATGACAGTAAATGTAATTGGAACCTCAGTAGATACAACAAAGCTGTCAGAAGCACTGACTAAGGCAAAAGAATATACAGCTAAGGATTATACAGCAGAATCATTTAAGAAATTAACCGATGCAGTTACAGCAGCGGAAGAACTCTTAAAGGACAGCAGTGCAACACAGACCCAGATTAACAAGGCACTGGATGATTTGAATACAGCAGTTTCTGGATTAGTAGGATTAAAGACAGAGCTGGAAAAGACTCTGAAAGAAGCAAAAACGTTTGATCCTGCAAAATATACGGAAGCAAGCTATGCAGTTCTCGGCAAGGCAATGACAGATGCAGAAGCAATTATAAAAGCAGAAGATGCTACAGAAGCACAGGTAAATACAGCAACAGAAGCATTAAAGAACGCAATGGCACAGCTGGATAAGATTGTAAATGCAGAACTAATATTACATTATACCTTCGATAAACAGAATGATATTACCCAGATTAAGGATGACTCCGCAAGTAATTACACGGTAGCAGTTCCAAAACTGGAAGATATTGATTTTGTAAATGGAAAGAGCGGCGATGCACTGAAATTTGACGGAGAAGATACTTCATTTGAAATCCCGGCAGGTGCAAATCTCGCTTCTAAGGATATTACAATCTCCTACTGGTTTAAGCGTACAGGAGAATTGAAAGGAAATAACTCCCTGATATGGGCGAAAGATGAAGCTTCCTACAATGGTAAAGGATTCTATACCAATTATCCGGTAGGGGATGGTTATTCTTCCTTCTTCGTACTGGATGGATTTAATGCATTCTATGTGGCACAAAATCCGAATGATTTCCTTCCATTAAATGAGTGGACCCATATTGCAGTAACCTGGGATTCAGACAGCAAGACAGGTAAGATCTATAAAAACGGACAGGAACAGAAGGTTACCACGTTGGGAGATCCACAGACAATTACCGGATCAGAGGCAGCAGTTAACCGTGTTGGTAAGAATGGTTACAGCAATGATGTTCAGTACCCGAATAATCTGGAGCTGGATGATCTGAGAATCTACAACGGAGCAATAAACAGCGAAAAGGTTAACGAGCTTTATACCGAGTTTGACAATAATGTAGACAAGACTGTATTACTGAAAGCACTGGAAACAGCAGAAGCTTATATCCCGGATGGATACACAGCAGAGAGCTATGCAGTACTGGAAGCAGCGATTGCTGAAGCAAGGGCTGTCTTCGAAGATGGAAATGCAGATCAGGACGCAGTAGATGAGCAGATTGGCAAGCTTGAAGAAGCAATTGCCCAGCTGAAAAGCATTTTAGCTGATCTCACACAGCTACAGTCCCTGTATAACTCCATTTCTCAGATGGATATGAGCGTTTACACAGAAGCAAGCGCAGAGGTTTTGAAAAATGCACTGAAAAATGCAACAGCAGTTCTTGGAAAAGAAAACGCAACAAAAGTAGAAGCAGCAGAAGCAGAATCAGAATTACTGGTAGCACTTGCAGGACTTGAGAAAATAACAGAAGAGCCGGAGCCGGTAATTGATAAATCACTGGCAAAAGCATTGTACAGTGCGTACAAAGATCTGGACCTTTCCGGATATACCCAGGATAGTGCAGCGGCATTTACAGAAGCATTGGGCGGTCTGCAAACGGTAATCGGAAAAGAAAATGCAACACAGCAAGAAGTTGACAATTCCATAGCAAATCTTCTGTCAGCAGCAACTGCACTTGCAGGGAAGCAGGAAGATCCAGAGGAACCGGAAGTGCAGGTAGACTTCTCCGTACTCAGTGTACTTTATCATGCATATACAGGCATTGATACCGCTAAGTATACAAAAGAAAGCACCGATGCATTCCTGGCAGCACTTCAGGGTGCAGAAGAGGTACTGAATAACCAGGATGCAGACCAGGCAGCAGTTGACCAGGCGGCGTCAGCACTGGCGAAAGCAGCGACTGAATTGACAGTAGAACCGGTAAAACCAGAAGAACCGGAAGATCCGGATGAACCAGACGTTACTGCAGATACCACAACATTAAAGGTAATTTATGATGCATATGCAGGGCTTGATACCGGTAAATATACAGACAGCAGTGCAAAAGCTTTGAAAGATGCAGTGGCAGCGGCAGCAGCAGTTTTGAATAATGCCAATGCGACACAGGATCAGATTGACCAGGCAGCATCCAGACTGATGTCAGCGGCTGCAGCACTGGAAATGAAGCCTGCAGAGACTCCAAAACCGGTAGTACCTGCACTGAAAAAGGGACAGATCCTGACTTATAAAGGACTGCGGTACAAAGTAACCAATCCTGCAGCAGGAAAAGCAACTGTCATGGTAGTAGGAGCTTCCAGCAAGTCCGTGAAGAAGGTAACAGTACCATCTACAGTAACCTTAAAAGGAGTAAAATGCAAGGTTACAAAGATCGGACAGAAGGCATTTAAGAATTATACAAGGCTGCAGCAGATTACAATCGGTGCCTATGTAACAGCGATTGGGCAGCAGGCATTCTATGGAGACAGCAAACTGACATACATTTCAGTCAAGACGAAGGTATTGAAGAATGCATACAGCAAATCCCTGAAGGGCATTTCTCCAAAGGCAGTGATTGATGTTCCGAATTCCAAAGTAAGGGCATATAAGAAAGTGTTTAAGAACAGAGGACAGAAGAGCAGCGTAGTAATTAAGTAAATAGCAGTACCACAAGCCAGTGCCTCCCGGTGTAAATACGCCACTATATAGCACCCGCTATCCGCGCCAGCTGCACGTCTGTGAATCTAGCCGTAGCCCGCTACGCCGTCGATTCACAGACGCACAGATGACACGGATATCAGGCACTATATATCGACCGTATTTACACTGGGAGGCACTGCGTCCTTACGCTGGCTTGTGTTGTAGAAAATTAGGAAGCATGCACAATATGTAATTTTCTGTATCATAAAAAAAGTTGCACCCCTTAAATAGCAAGTGTAAAATGAAGGTATTTGAGTATTGCGGAAAGTGAGCCTGAACATGTTAAAGAAAATAATCGTACGATATAATAACTGGACCCTTGGAAGAAAACTGTTATTCGGGTTTTTGTTTGGCTCAATTATACCGATTCTGTCCATACAGTTAATTGGGTATTATGTGAATAAAAATATAGTGACAGAAAAAGTAGATCAGTTAATGGTCAGTAATCTGACCCAGATATCAGAGCGGGTACACTTAAATATGGAGACTTATTCCAGCCTTTTATACCAGCTGTACACGGATGAGCAGCTGACGGAAAGTATAAAAAGCCTGATGGATATTACGGATAATCAGAGAGCATTTGCATATAACAAGGCATACAACAGCCTGAAACAGTATAATAATGACAATCTGGGTATCCGGTGTATCAGTCTGGTATGTGCAGATGGCAGCTCAGTGGTAGCAGATTTTCAGACCGATTCCGCAATTGATAATCTATGGAGAGGCTATAAGGATCTGAGGACCACAAATCCCTATATCGACTGCATTGATGAACCCAGTATGGTAATTACCCCAACCATGAAATTTCAGGAAAATGGAACGGAAGGGTATTATTTCCATATGAGTAAACGGGTATTTGACTTTGACCACCTGGAGCAGGGAAGCATCGCAACCATTATTATGTCTATTGATGAACGGATACTGGCGGAAATCTGCAATAAGACGGAGGACAGTGCCAACCAGGAATTGTCCCAGCACAGCCTGAACTTCATACTGGATGAAAACAGGCAGGTAATCACTTACCCGGACGAGAGTTTCGTGACCCTGAAAATGAACCCCAGGCTGTCGGTAGCGGAATTTGTGAAAGTTACGGGATATCTGCGGGATAAAAATACGGCTGTTAACGAGTACAAAGACCCTCAGACAGGATGGGTATTCTACAATGTGTATGATAAAGATTATATGCTGAAAGATCTGGTGAACACCCAGAAAATCTTTCTGATTGTTGGCGCCTCCGCAGTTATATTTGTGACCTGCATCATCAGTTATACCGTATATATGTTAAACCGTTCCGTGCGTTCTGTATTAAAAGGAATCGGACAAGTACAGCAGGGTCATCTGGATGTGGTTATTCCGGAAGATACCGAGGATGAAATCGGCATTATTGCGCGAAACTTTAATACCATGACTGTAAAAGTAAAAGAACTGGTCACAACGGTAAAAGAGGCACAGAATAGTCAGAAAAATGCAGAAATCCGTGCACTGGAGGCACAGATCAACCCTCATTTCCTATATAACACCCTGGATTCCATTAACTGGATGGCGATTGAAAAGGGAGAGTATGAAATCAGTACGATGCTGAGAAACCTGGGTGTCATACTGCGTTACAGCGTAAATAAGAGTAATCAGCGGGTAACCATATGGGAAATGTCGGATTGGCTTCATAAATACATCAGCCTCCAGAAAATGAGGTTTAATGATGCATTTACCTATAGTCTGCAAATAGATAAGAATACGGAAAAAGTGAAAGTGTATAAGCTGCTGCTACAGCCATTTGTTGAAAACTCCATTATACATGGGTTTGACGGGATGATGGCAGGAGGCTTATTGAGAATTGAATGTTCACTCTCAGATGACGGGAAGGGGGTTGTATTTATTATAGAGGATAATGGAGTGGGCATGCCGGAAAGTAAGGTACAGGAGTTTAATGACCCGAAAAGGGCAATTATTGATGATGGAAGGAGTATCGGACTCAATAATGCATTCTCAAGAATGTATATGTATTATGGAAATAAAGCCAGCTGGACGATCAGCAGCTTAAAAGGCCTGGGAACGGTCATCACCCTGCGCCTGCCGGTTATTGATGAAATGAGGAAGGATAATGAGGATATTAATAGTTGAAGATGAGGTAAAGATCAGAGTTGGAATATCAAAACTGATCTCATCTCAGAGCGGTCACACAATTGTTGGAGAAGCAAAAAACGGAATGGAGGGATATGAGATGGCAATCCGGCTTCGTCCGGAGCTGATTATAACCGACATCCGTATGCCTGTCATGAATGGGCTGGAAATGCTGACAAAGATTCAGGAAGATAAAGTAGCCTGCCACAGTGTCATTCTCAGCGGATATTCAGAATTTGAATACGCTAAGAAAGCAATCACGCTGGGGGCGGATGACTATCTGCTAAAGCCCATTGCAGCGGAAGACGTAAAAGAGGTGCTGGAAAGGATTGAAGAAAAACTGGATCTGGAAAAAAGGCAGATTGAGGGAACACCTCAGGGATATATCCGGGATATTATTCTGGGCAGCCTGGCGGAAACAAGGGAAAACTACCAGCGGCTTGCCGATATAGGCAGTTTGGACCTGGATTCCCCCTGTTATCTTTATGCAGGCTATCTGGGAAATGCAGAACCTGCATATGTGGAATTTTGCAAGACCCAGCTTGAGGAGATGAAAGAGAAGTACAGCAAGGACCGCATTTATATGGTATTTATTGAAAGTACGCAGGAATATGTGTGTGTCATTCAGAGCGGAAGTCCGATGGAAGGATGGAATAAACGGATTAGCCACAGAGTGTATTTAAAGAATGTAAGAGAGGGACAGGCAGTGTGGACAGCCGAAAGCATCCCTGCTCTCACACAGCTACGCAGCCAGGTAAACGAACTGCGGGAGGTTTATACGTTCGCAATGGCATTGGGATATACACATTTGCTGACAAAAAGGGAGATCAGCCTGTTTTCACCGGAAGAATTTACTTATCCGGTCTTTTTGGAAAACAGGATCAAAGTATCTGTATGCAAGGGAGATAGTGAGGAGTTAACAAGCTGTGGAGATAAATTCCGTTCATATATGAGGGATCAGAAATGTGTACCTTATCATATTCGGCAAGGGTATATGAAAATGGTAAACTACATTTTGAATATTTCCCAGGAGGTTGCAGAGGAGGGCTATCGCCTGATACAGGAGCAGAATCCTATCAAAACTCTCGGTAATGCCATTACCTTATCGGAACTGGAGACCTGTTTCCAAAAGATTATTCAGATCCTGTCAAAGACGGTAAATAAAAAAGAGGACATCCGTAATTATACGGTAAACAGAGCAATCAGTTACATACGGGAACATTACATGGAAGTAATATCCCTGGAGGAAATGGCCAGGCGTCTGGACATCACTCCGGAGTACCTCAGTACTTTATTTAATAAAGAGGTGGGGATTAATTTTTCAACCTTTCTAAAGAAATTTCGTATCAGCCAGGCGAAACGGCTGCTGAAAGGAAGTGAGCTCAAGATCTATGAAGTGGCAAATGAAGTTGGATATGGTGACCCGAAGTATTTTAACAGGGTTTTTCGGGAAGAGGTCGGAGTCTCGCCAGGGGATTACAGGCAGTCTTAAAAAAGGACGAAAGGCCTGCAGTTATTTCCTCGTTTTGCTGATGGCAGTCCAGATAGCGGGCTGTGGGAACCAGGAAAGTGACGGACAGGAGGAAAGCAAGGCAAGGGAGGATCTGGTTTTGTGGTCTTATTATGAAACGGATGCCCAGAGAAGCGGTCTGGATAATCTGGTAGATGGGTTTAACCAGTCCCAGAGCCAGTATCGTGCGTCCTGGAAGTATGTCCCCATGACCGATTTTGACAAACAGCTTTCCCGCTCTTATACGGAGCAGAGTCTGCCGGATATGGTACTTATTGATAATCCCGATATGCCGGTCTTTATCCGCCTGGGCGTATTTGAGGATATCACACAGCAGATAGAATCCTGGAATCTGGAAGAAGAATACTATAAGGCGGCGGTGGAAACTGTAAGCCTGGATGGAAGATACTATGGTATTCCCTTTATCTGCAACAACCTGGGATTAATTTATAATGAGGAGATGCTAAAAGAAGCCGGGGTGGATCCGCCGGGTACCTGGGAGGAATTAAAGGCTGCGGCGAAAGAGCTCACATCAGGGCAGCGCAAAGGATTTTTAATGTCTGCCGTTGACTCGGAACAGGGCGCATTCCAGATTCTGCCATGGATTTTATCAGCCGGAGAAAATCCGGATCAAATCGGAGGTGAGAAGACAAAGGAGGCTTTTGAATTTTTAGAAAGCATGGTGGAGGATGGGAGCATGTCTAATGAATGCATTAACTTGACCCAGATCGATGTTGCCAGAAAATTCATAGCAGGAGAAGCGGCTATGATTGAAAACGGACCTTGGATATTGTCCATGCTTCAGGAAGCGGGCATCTCTTATGGCATCACCAAGCTTCCGGTGAACCGGGTAAGCAGTATGATTACCGGCGGTGAAAATATTGGTTTTATTAAAGGAAAAAATGTAGAAGGCTCCCTGAAATTTTTCCAGTACTGTATGAATGGGGAGGTTATGGAGTCCTTCTGCATAAAGACAGGGTCTCTGCCTGCGAAAATAAAAAAAGCAAAAAAGGTGGTTAAGAAAGACGAACAGATGCGGGTCTTTGAAGAACAGATGGAAAAAGCAGTTGCAAGAACTTCCATACCATCTTGGTCTGCTATCTCCAAGCAGATTCCGAAAAGCTTTTATCAGATGGTGTCAAAGGAGAAAACTCCGGAGGAAGCGGTTGAAATGCTGCCGGAAAATTAATCTAAGGATTATCCACCATTATTAAAATATTAGAATTAATCTTTATGGGAACCTCTCTTATAATGTACTTACCAGGAAAGATACCAGTACTGCATTATACAAATAATTCAGCAATACACTTCGGCTATCCGCACCAGAGAATCCAAAATATTCTTTGATGCAGCCCGCTGCACCTGCAGAATATTTTGAATCCTCTGATACGAATATCCTGTGTGTATTACTAAATTATTAGGGCAATGCAGTACTGGAGTCAAATAAAAAGGAGGTTTTATCATGAAACTAAAGAAACTTACGGCAATGGCTCTTGCAGCAACAATGGTTTGTACAATGACAGCAGGATGTGGAGGCGGATCATCTTCCGGTACCACAGAGGCAGCAAAAAGTGAAACAACGAAGACGACTGAGGCTGCCACAGCAGGAACAGACGCAGCCAAAGAAACCGAAGCAGCGGAAACAAAGGCAGAGACACAGGCGGAAACTGCTGCAGCTCCTACCGGTGAAACGAAAGAAGTTGTAATCTGGGATTATTTTGAAACAGATGCCCAGAAGGAAATGATGCAGGCTTTGATTGATGGATTTAATTCATCCCAGAGTGAGTTTACGGCAACTCATACATATGTGCCGTTTGCAGACTACCAAAAACAGCTTACACTTGGACTTGCTTCCGGTGAATTGCCGGATCTGGTAATCATGGACGGATGCAGCATGGCTTCTTTCATACAGCTGGGACTTATGGCGGATGTATCCGATGCCTCAATCGCATGGGATGATTACCTGAAGGGACCAATGGAATCCACAATGATGGATGGCAAACACTATGGTATTCCTTTTGCAACAAACTGTACCGCATTATTCTATAACAAAGATTTATTTGATGCAGCAGGCGTGTCTTATCCCGATGAAAACACCACATGGGATGATTTCAAAGATATGGCATCGAAGTTAACAAAGGACGGCGTAACCGGATTTGGTAATGCAGCAGTAGGAACAGATGAAGGAACATTCCAGTGTCTGCAGTGGCTGTATACGGCTGGCGGTACTTATACCGACATTAAAGGCGGCGTAAAGGCTTACGATTTAATGAAAGAAATGATCGATGCAGGTTCCTGGACAAAAGAGTGTGTTAACTGGACACAGTCTGATGTTAATAACAACTTTATGGCTGGAAATATCGCAATGCAGCAGAATGGACCATGGCAGATTCCTGGTATCGAAAAAGATGCTCCAGACTTAAACTATGGCGTAACCGTATTACCGAAATATGATAAAGATTCAACTCAGGCAACATCAATCCTCGGCGGTGAAAACATGGGTGTTGTGAAAAAAGACGATACCGCAGGCGCAGTTGCTTTCATGAAATATTATGATCAGAATGAAGTTATGATCGAAGCAATGAAGAAATATGGCTCCTTCCCTCCAAAAACGGAAGCAGCACAGGATTCTTACTGGACAGATGATCCGATTCAGGCAGCATTTATTACGCAGCTTGAGACTTCAATCCCAAGAGGACCATCCGCATCCTGGCCATCATATTCATCTGCAATCCAGAATGGATTCCAGGAAGTTATGACAGGTGCTAAGACTCCTGAGCAGGCAGCAGACAGTACACAGGCTGCTGTAGACGCAGTAAAATAAAACATTGGGACTGTTGGACAGAGCGCTATAAACGCTCTGGAGCAAAAGGCGATATAAGACTTGCTTCCGACAGTCCCTTTTTAAAAGATATGAGGAGGGATTAACGTGAGACATGGTAAAAAAAAGACACCGGCTTACCTGGGAGTTATATTTGCACTCCCCGCATTAATTTATATGATGGTTCTGATTGGATATCCAATGGTAAAGAACCTGTTGCTGAGCTTTAAAAATGTGGACGTTTATACATTTGCAGATACGGCCTCCCAGAGTTTTGTGGGACTGCAGAATTATGTTGATTTATTCAGCGGAGCCGATTCTATTTTAATGAAATCAATCGGAAATACATTAACTTTTACACTGGCTTCTATCATTTTTCAGTTTGTAATTGGATTTGGACTCGCACTATTGTTTAATAAGAAATTTCCGGGCTGCTCCTTCTTCCGTGGAGTAACCATGATATCCTGGCTGCTGCCGGTAACGGTAGCAGGTCTTTTGTTTAAATTTATGTTCCAGTTAAATGGCGGAATTATCAATCAGTTCCTCACCTCGGTAGGTATTTTGGATAAACCCATTGAATGGCTTTTGAATGGAAATACCGCTATGGTGGCAATTGTAGTAGCTAATATCTGGATCGGTATCCCCTTTAACATGATGCTGATTCTTACCGGATTAACGACTATTCCAACCGAAATTTACGAGAGTGCCAGTTTGGACGGTGCTTCCAAACGGCAGACCTTATTCCATATAACCGTTCCCATGATTAAACCGGCAATTATGTCCGTGCTTACATTGGGCTTTGTATACACGTTCAAGGTATTTGACCTTGTATGGGTAATGACAAAAGGAGGGCCTGTAAATGCAACGGAACTGGTATCCACTTATGCATACCGGCTGTCCTTTGAAGAGTTTCAGTTTAGTAAGGGTGCGGCAGCATCGAATATCCTGTTCTTAATCTTGCTGTTTGTAGGATTTTTCTACATCAGGACCATTGATGATGACGAGGTGATGTAACATGAAAAAAGAGACGAAAAATAAGATCATTTTATTGATAATCGGAGCAATTGTATTTGTGATATTTATATTTCCCCTGTACTGGATGTTGGTTACTGCATTGAAATCACAGGTAGAAATTTTCCAGATACCAACGCCCCTATGGCCGAAAGAGCTGACTTTTGAAGCATTCCAGAAGCAGTTATCCGCTTCCAGTGATACCCTGAGAGGATTCAAGAACAGTGCAATCATTGGTTTCGGTGCAATGGCAATATCCACCATACTGGCAATTCCGGCGGCATACGGACTGGCGCGGTTTAAATTCAGGGGAAAGAAGATCATTATCCTGCTATTTCTAATTACACAGATGCTTCCTTCCACGTTAGTATTAACTTCTTTGTACATTATGTTTTCCAGTGCAAAAATTTTAAATACATACATGGCGCCGATCCTGGCAGATGCGACCCTTGGAATACCTTTTTCCGTTATTATCCTGAGAACCTATTTCCTTTCTATACCCAAGGAGCTGGATGAGGCAGCAAAAATAGACGGATGCGGACATCTCACAGCATTTGTGAAAATCATGCTTCCCATTGCAAAACCCGGCGTAGTGGTAGCAGCCGTATTCTCCTTTGTATATGCATGGGGCGATCTGATCTATGGAATTACCTTTATTACCGACCCGAATAAGAGACCGATCACATCCAGTATTTATAATTATGTACAGCAGTATCAGACCTTGTGGAACTCTACCATGGCATTTGGTATCATTGCAATTTTCCCGGTTATTTTAATCTTTATCTTTATGCAGAAATATATTGTCAGCGGACTCACAAATGGTGCGGTGAAGGCTTAGAGCGTGTTTGAAAATTCATTCCCGCCATCTGCACGCCCCACTTTGCGGCATATTTGCCCCGAATTCAGGTTACATAGCCCGCTATGCGCCCTTCATTCGGGACAAATCTCCCACAAACTG
>NZ_JAWYAJ010000545.1:374-30240 GCF_034124845.1 Robinsoniella sp. | reverse complement strand
GCTTAAATTCATATATTTTAATATACGGTTAAACCACTGCTGGGTTACATACTCGTTGGGATGCTGGTCAGCGGTTGTACCGGCCTTATCGGGCCTTCTATGATAAAGATCTCTGGAATATTTATAGAATTTTTCATATTTAATATTCGGCAGGGCATGTTTTGATAAAATACGTTGTAACTCTTTGTTAAATGCCCGGGATTTACGGTTTATTCTGCTTTTTTTAATACCGGGCGCATAAGCAGATTTCGATATAACATAAAAGTTATAGGAAGGATATCTGCGTGCAAGAGACAGATAATAATCTGCATAAACCTGAGCCTGCTTACGGGTCTCAGATCGTTTGCGTGCCTTTCGAATATCATTTCCTTCTATAATCAGGGCTACCGAATAGTGCACATTCTGAGGATTGTCACGATCCAGAAGCTTCTGAAGATACTCGCCTCCTTGTGGATGAGTGCTGTCATAAGAAGTGGAAAAAAAGGAACTCTCGGACAGTATGGCCTGCCGCCTGGATGGCGGCAGAAACCATAAAATCCCAGATCCTGACTTTGTAATAAAAAATAAATCTTTTCCCTTTTTCCATTTTCCATAGTTTATATTCTGAGGTCTCTTTGTATCTCCGTCTTTTCTGGAACCCTCCATCAGGGCAGTTCCGGATGCGCCTGTGAATATTATCTTTTCTGCTTTCTTCGAGTGTCTTTTCATTCCGTTTGTTTTTGCTGCAAACGCGGTTGTCTTAGCGGTATAAAGTCCTGTTATGATGGACAGGAAACAGATTATGATCAGGAAAGATTTGTTTTTTACCATGCAGTATGTCCCTTCTTAAGATTTATTTTCTGGATGCTCTCTTTCTCATTGTAGGATCCAGTATTTTTTTACGGATTCTAAGGCTCTCAGGTGTAATCTCCAGAAGTTCATCGGTATCAATAAACTCCAGCGCCTGTTCCAGACTCAGTACCCTAGGAGGTGTCAGTTTTAAGGAATCATCAGAACCTGATGCACGTGTATTGGTTAAATGTTTGCTCTTGCAGACATTTAATTCAATATCTTCCGCTTTCCCGTTCTGTCCGATTACCATTCCGGCATATACTTTTTCGCCGGCACCAATAAACAGGGTACCTCGCTCCTGGGCACTGAAAAGACCATAAGCTACGGATTCACCGGATTCAAAAGCGATTAGAGATCCTTGCTTACGATACTGGATATCACCTTTATATGGACCATATCCGTCATAAGTAGTATTTAAAATACCATTTCCTTTTGTATCTGTTAAAAATTCTCCGCGATAACCGATCAGTCCTCTCGCCGGGATTGAGAATTCCAGACGGGAATATCCGCCTCCGGCAATGCTCATACCCTGTAATTCGCCTTTACGCAGGCTCAGTTTCTGGATAACGGTTCCGGAAAATTCTTCCGGTACATCCACATAGGCAAGTTCCATAGGCTCCAATAATTTGCCCCGTTCATCTTTTTGGTAGAGTACTTCGGCTTTACTTACTGCAAATTCATATCCTTCGCGGCGCATATTTTCAATTAATACGGATAAATGAAGCTCGCCTCGACCGGATACTTTATAAGCTTCCGTAGTCTCTGTTTCCTCAACACGAAGGCTGACATCGGTATTCAATTCCCGGAACAGTCTGTCACGGAGATGTCTGGAGGTTACATATTTTCCTTCCTTGCCGGCAAGAGGACTGTCATTTACCATGAAATGCATAGCGATGGTCGGTTCGGAAATTTTCTGGAATGGGATAGCATCTACATCTTCCTGTGCACAAAGAGTATCTCCGATATGAAGATCAGCGATTCCGGAAAATAGCAACAATCGACCCAATCGTAGCAGATTGAACTTCCACTTTATTCAGTCCGTCAAACTCATATAATTTACTGATTTTAACTTTTTTCTGTTTTTCTGGCTCATGGTGGTTGACCAAAACCACTTCTTGGTTTACTTTTATAGTACCACGGTCTACTTTACCTACACCAATACGTCCTACATATTCATTGTAGTCGATGGTACTGATTAATACCTGGGTAGGAGCCTCCGGATCACCTTCCGGAGCAGGGATGTAGTCTAAAATAGTTTCAAATAAAGGAGTCATATCCTTTGCTTCATCCGTCATATCCAGAACTGCGTGTCCTGCTTTAGCAGAAGCGTAGACAAATGGGCAGTCTAACTGCTCATCGGAAGCATCCAGATCCATAAATAATTCCAGGATTTCATCGATAACTTCATTTGGCCTTGCTTCCGGACGGTCGATTTTATTGATACAGACAATAACCGGGAGATTTAACTCAAGAGCTTTGCGCAGAACAAATTTTGTCTGTGGCATAGAACCCTCAAAAGCGTCAACAACAAGAACAACACCATTAACCATTTTTAGCACACGTTCCACTTCGCCGCCGAAGTCAGCATGTCCTGGTGTATCAATGATGTTTATTTTTGTACCTTTGTAAAAAACGGCTGTATTCTTGGATAAAATCGTAATGCCGCGTTCACGCTCGATATCGTTGGAATCCATGACACGTTCTGCGACTTCCTGATTGGCGCGGAATACACCACTTTGTTTTAACAGCTCATCAACTAATGTGGTCTTACCATGGTCAACGTGGGCGATGATGGCAATGTTACGAATATCTTCTCTTTTCATAAAATGATTTTCCTTCTTTCCATATAATGAACAAAATATAACTCATACAGTTTATCATATTTTTCCCAGATTACAAGGGGTTTTGTCGATTTTAAGGGACATTCATTGAGAATTTTAAAAAAAATAATGAAATTTTAAAAATTAGTGGTTCTAAAAGTGAATTCAGCCGAATAGATATATTAATATACAAAATACGAAAAGAGATACTTCGTAAGAAGAAGGGAGAACTATTATTCATGACAGATAAGATTATTGAAAACAATCAGGTATCCATTATTGGAGAAATTGCATCAGGCTTTACTTTCAGCCACGAGGTGTTTGGGGAGGGATTCTACATGTTAGACGTGCTGGTCAAAAGACTCAGCGATTCCCTGGACAGAATACCGGTGATGATTTCAGAGAGACTGATTGACGTGACACAGGATTACCAGGGAGAATACATACAGATCACGGGGCAGTTCCGCTCCTACAACAGACATGAAGAAAAAAAGAACAGGCTGGTGTTGTCCGTATTTGCCAGAGAGGTCACTTTCGTAGAAGAAGAAAATGACAAGGTGAAGACAAATCAGATATTCCTGGATGGCTTTATCTGTAAGCCGCCGGTATATCGTAAGACTCCGCTTGGAAGAGAAATATCCGATATGCTGGTTGCAGTCAACCGCCCATATGGAAAATCGGACTATATTCCCTGCATTTGCTGGGGAAGAAATGCAAGGTTTACTTCCGGTTTCTCCGTAGGTGGACATGTGCAGGTATGGGGCCGTATACAAAGCAGAGAGTACATGAAAAAACTGGAGGGAGATATTACTGAAAAAAGAATTGCTTATGAAGTGTCGGTAAGCAAGTTGGAATATATGGAATAAGTGTTGCATTCTTTATTTAACTGTAGTAAAATAATAAAACTGATAATGTAGTTAGGTATATGGCGGTTTAACCACCAGTCAGTTAAGTGAGGTGCGCTATGGATAAAGGTTCAGTACATATATTTTGTGGTGAAGGCAAGGGCAAAACGACTGCAGCTATCGGTCAGGGGATCCGTGCTGCCAGCCAGGGCAAATCTGTGATTGTTATTCAGTTTCTGAAGGGCAGGATGGTGGAAGAGATCAGCTTCCTGAAGCGTCTGGAACCGGAGATTAAGCTGTTTCGGTTTGAAAAATCAGATGAATCTTTTGATAGTCTGAGCGCAGAAGAAAAGGAAGAAGAGACACAGAACATTCGCAATGGAATGAATTTTGCAAAAAAGGTCCTGGTAACAGAAGGGTGCGAAGTCCTGATTTTAGACGAAGTACTGGGACTGTTGGAATATGGAATTGTGACAATTGATGATATCCGCACTTTGATTGAGGCTAAGGATGATGAGACAGAGCTAATCATGACCGGGATCTGCAACGGGCAGGAACTCTGGGACTGTGTCGATGAAGTGACGCAGATGTCAACGATTCATAAATTAGAAAACAATTGTTGACAAGGATTTTTAATGATGCTATAGTTAGAATAACTGAATAAGTTAGATAGAGGTTGCGTGTTTCATCAGTATAAAGTTGGATATGTTCAGGCATAGAGGAAGATTTTAGAAAGGGAAAGACGCCGAAAGGTGCGGTACCTGTAATCGTATTCTTGGGCATATGGCGAATAGGCATATGACTGTCATCATATTTTTATGATGGGGAGCTATCCAAAGAGAATTTTTTACGTAATCTTTAGGGGCAGGCTCTTTAGCCTGGCCCTATTTTTTAAGGAGGAAAAGCACATGGCAATATTTACAGGCGCAGGTGTGGCAATTGTTACACCGATGAAAGAAAATGGAGACGTTAACTTTGAAAAATTAGGAGAGATTCTGGAAGATCAGATCGCAAATGGAACAGATGCAATTGTTATCTGCGGCACGACCGGTGAATCTGCTACTTTAACTCATGAAGAGCATTTAGAAACAATTAAATATACCATCGATAAAGTGGCTAAAAGAATTCCGGTAATAGCTGGTACGGGCTCAAACTGTACGGATACAGCAGTGTATTTATCAGTTGAAGCCGAGAAATACGGGGCTGACGGACTTCTTCTGGTATCACCATATTATAATAAAGCGACACAAAAGGGATTGATCAAACACTATACAACCATTGCAAATGCAGTTAAGATTCCGATTATTTTATACAACGTGCCAAGCCGTACCGGATGTAACATTTTACCGGAAACCGTAGCGGAACTGGTAAGTAACGTGGAAAATATCGTTGGTATCAAAGAAGCAAGCGGGAATATTTCCCAGATTGCAAAGCTGATGCAGCTTACGGATGGAAAAATTGATTTGTATTCCGGAAACGACGATCAGGTAGTTCCGCTCTTATCGTTAGGCGGTAAAGGAGTTATTTCCGTATTATCCAACATTGCACCTCAGCAGACACACGACATGGTGGAAAAGTTCCTTCAGGGTGATATTGAAGGCAGCCGTAAGATCCAGCTGGACGCATTGCCATTGATTAATGCACTGTTTAGTGAAGTGAATCCGATCCCTGTTAAAAAGGCTATGAATCTGATGGGGATGGCAGTAGGACCCCTTCGCGGACCGTTAACGGAGATGGAAGATGCCAATGCAGAAAAATTGGCAAAAGAAATGGTGGATTTCGGATTAAAACTGTCATAAGCACAATAAGGAGTAACGTATGATAAAGATAATAATGCATGGCTGTAATGGTAAAATGGGTCAGGTGATCAGCCAGATCGTAAAGGATGATCCCAATGCTCAGATTGCAGCCGGAATAGATATTGTAGACATCAGAGATAATGGATATCCGGTTTTTACAAATATCAGGGAATGTGACGTGCAGGCAGATGTTGTGATTGATTTTGCATCAGCCAAGGCTGAGGATGCACTCCTGGATTTTTGTAAGGAACGCAACCTTCCGGTGGTTGTCTGTACGACTGGTCTTTCAGAAGACCAGATTGCAAGAGTTAAGGAAACCAGCAAAGTGGTGGCGGTTCTAAAATCTGCAAACATGTCTCTTGGAGTAAATACCCTTTTGAAACTGCTGCAGGATGCTGCAAAGGTACTGGCGCCTGCCGGATTCGATATGGAAATCGTGGAGAAGCATCATAAACATAAAGTGGATGCTCCCAGCGGAACGGCACTTGCTATGGCCGACAGTATGAATGAAGCTTTGGGAAATCAGTATACCTACAAATTTGACAGAAGCCAGGAACGTAAAGAGCGGGATGCAAAAGAAATCGGTATTTCCGCTGTACGAGGAGGCAATATTGTAGGTGAACATGAGGTTTTTTTCGCAGGAACGGATGAAGTGATTGAGTTTAAGCATACGGCTTATTCCAAAGCGATATTTGCAAAAGGTGCTGTGGAGGCTGCTAAATTTCTGGCTGGCAAAGAACCGGGATTCTATGATATGAGCGATGTAATAGCAGCAAAATAAATGTAGTAATGATCTGAACCCCGTAGCAGTCTGCGGGGTTTTTAATCCCAGAGCCTTTTGTGGAGCCGTCAAAGCATAGCGTGTTACGTGACGCACAGCTGTCAGAAATCAATGTAAAACACGCTCTGTCAGACTGACCTTGTCGTACGGCCCTGGGGAATATAGGAGCAAGGGGGATAATTTTGTGGAACAGGATTATGAAATGAGATATTTAAAAAGTCTTGCTAAGCTCTATCCGACGATAGCAGCAGCTTCAACGGAAATTATTAACCTCCAGTCCATTTTGAACCTGCCAAAGGGAACGGAACATTTTTTGACAGACATTCATGGAGAATATGAACAGTTTCTTCATGTGCTGAAAAATGGCTCCGGGTCTGTCCGCAGGAAAATTGATGAAGAATTTGGTAATACCTTAAGTAGCCGGGATAAAAAAAGCCTGGCTACTTTAATTTATTATCCGAAGCTCAAATTGGAACTGGTGGAGAAGACGGAAGATAATCTGGAAGACTGGTATAAGATTACCCTGCACAGGCTGATACAGATCTGTAAGCGTGTGGCATCCAAATATACCAGATCAAAGGTACGTAAGGCATTGCCCAAGGACTTCTCCTATGTAATTGAGGAGCTGATTACGGAAAAAGAAGAGGTACAGGATAAAGAAGCCTACTATAATTCAATCCTGAATACGATTATTCGGATTGGAAGTGCAAAGGAAATGATAATTGCCCTGAGTAATCTCATTCAGCGGCTGGTTATTGACCATATTCATATTGTGGGAGACATATTCGACAGGGGGCCAGGACCTCATATCATTATGGACAGGCTGATGACCTATCATTCTGTGGATATCCAGTGGGGAAATCACGATGTCGTGTGGATGGGTGCGGCGGCTGGACATAAAGCCAGTATTGCAAATGTCATCCGTATAGCGGCGCGCTATGGGAATCTGGATATGCTGGAAGAAGGGTATGGAATCAATCTGATTCCCCTTGCAAACTTTGCCATGAACACTTACGGGAATGATAAGTGCAGCTGTTTTAAGATTAATTATGATAAGGAAGAATATAATACCAAGGATCTGGAATGGGACTGCAGAATGCAGAAGGCAATAGCGATTATTCAGTTCAAGCTGGAAAGCCAGGTTATCATGCGCCGCCCGGAATTTGAGATGGAAGACAGGCTTTTGCTGGATAAGATTGATTATGAAGCGGGTACGATTCAACTGGAAGGCAAGGTTTATCCATTATCTGATACGAATTTCCCAACGGTAGACCCTAAGAATCCTTATGAACTCTCGGCTGCGGAAAAAGAGGTTATGGACCGCCTGCAATCTGCCTTTATGAAATGTGAAAAGCTCCAAAAGCATGTGAGATTCTTGTTTTCCCATGGAAGTTTATATAAAATCTTCAATTCCAATCTGCTATATCACGGATGCATGCCGCTAAACGAAGACGGCAGCTTTAAAAAGGTAAAGGTTTTTGGAACGGAATACAGCGGAAAAGCGCTTTATGATATTTTAGAGATTTATGCAAGAAAGGGTTATTATTCCATATTGGATAAAGAGGAACGGGAAAAGGGGCAGGATATTCTCTGGTATATCTGGAGCAATGGGAATTCTCCTGTTTTCGGAAAAGATAAAATGACCACCTTTGAACGTTATCTGATTAAGGACAAAGAAACCCATCATGAAGAAAAAAATCCGTATTACCGCTATATTGAGAAAGAAGAGACGGTCAACCGCATTCTGGAAGAGTTCGGACTGGATATGAACCAGTCACATATAATTAATGGGCATATGCCGGTGCAGCTTTCCAAGGGAGAGACACCTGTGAAATGCAATGGCAAGCTGTTGATTATTGACGGAGGATTTTCCAAGGCATACCAGAAGGTGACCGGAATTGCAGGTTATACCCTGGTCTATAATTCTTATGGACTTCGTCTGGTAGCACATGATCCATTTACTTCTATGGAGGATGCGATTGCAAAAGAGACAGATATACATTCTGAGAGTATGGTCGTAGAGCAGATGATGCGGCGCAGGCTGGTTGCGGATACGGATATTGGTAAAGAACTGCAGCAGACGATCAAGGAACTGGAAAGCCTGCTGTCAGCATACCGGCATGGAATTATTACAGAAAAGATTTAGAATTGCCGGTTTTGACAAAATGGAGCTTCGCTTTTAGGCGTAAGCTCCATTTTTTATTTGTAGTGTTGTTAATAATTAAGTAAAACGCTTTCTCTATTTTATCTGTGATTTTGTACAGAAAATATTGATGTATACTCGTTATTATGATAAAAATAACATATAAAACAGAGCAAATGAGTTGATTTAAATGGAGACTAGTGAAAACAGTTTCCCAAAAGGAGGTAAATCATGAAAAGAGGGTTAAGTGTAATTTTATGTGCTGCTATGGTATCAGGTATATTGGCAGGATGCAGTTCCGTCAACAGTAATACGAGTGAACAGCAAAATGTGAATACGGACAATAAGGAAAGTACGGAGAACGGGGTAAGCTCAGAGAATAAGGCAGGAACAGAGAATGAAGAAAGTACGGAGAATAAGGTAGGAACAGAGAATGCGGAAAGTACAGAAAATAAGGAAAATACAGAAAAAATGGAATCCTCCAGCGTGAAAATCTGGCACGACGGGGATGAGGCTATCATGAAGACAATTCAGGATACCGTCAATAAAACCCTGGAAAAGGATCAGATAAACGTAGCATTTGAAAAGAAAACAGGATTGACGGATCAGATCAAGTTATATGGCAACGATGCTGAAAATGGACCGGATATGTATCTGTATGCACATGATTCTCTGGGAACTTTTGTTGAAATGGGAGTTCTGGCGCCTATTACGGATGTGATTGGTGAAGAAGAACTGCAGAATCTTCTGCCAATGACGGTGGACGCCGGTGTGTATAAAGAAAAGCAGTATCTTCTGCCCGTTTATTTTGAAACACTTCTGCTGATGTACAATAAGGATCTGTGGCAGGGAGAGATCCCGGATACTACGGAGGGGATTTATGACTACATGAAAGCAAATACAGATACGGCAAATGGTACTTATGCATTAGTGAACCAACATTCTACCGCGTATAATGTTTCTCCGTTCATCAATGGGTTTGGCGGTTATATCATCAATGAAAAAGGGGAACCGGGATTAAATGTCAAAGAGACGAAAGAAGCAATTTCCTATCATAAAAAGTTTGCGGACCTGGAAGCGGATGGAGATTATAATACGGTGACGACACTATTTAATGATAAAAAAGCGGCAGCGATTATTGGCGGACCCTGGCTGGTTTCCGGAATCAAAGATGCAGGAATTAATTTAGGCATCAAGTCGTTATCGGATATCAAATTGCCAAATGGAAAAGCGCTGGCACCTTATGCCGGGATTCAGGGGGTAGGCGTCATGGCACATGCGGTCAATGATAAGAAAGATGTGATACAAAAAGTCCTGACGGCAATGCTGGATGTGAATCTGGGGATTGCTTTAGCGAAGGATTCTAACTGCGCGCCTGCTAACGAAAAGGCTTATGATGATCCTGATGTAGCGGGCAATGAAATGATTGCGGCGATGAAAAAGACGGCTCAGACTGCACAGCCCATGCCGAATATTCCGGAGATGAGCGTAATGTGGGGACCGGCAGAATCGCTTCTGGCAGCAGTAAATAAGTCTGGCGAAGATGTAGACCAGGCAGCAGATCAATACCAAAAAGAAGCGGAGTCCGCTATTTCTGATATGAAATAAATGCAGAGTGGGCAGTGATGTCCACTCTCTTCAAACATGTTCTAAAAAAGGAGTCAGAGATGAATAAAAAGAGAAAATTACTGCCGTGGCTGTACTGTACTCCGGCAGTAATCTTAATTGGAGCCATTGTCATCTTTCCAATTTTATATACCGGTTATATATCCCTCACCAATATGAATCTGTATCATTGGTTTGATTTTAAATTTATAGGCTTAAAAAACTATGAGCGGGCATTGCTGAAAATTGATTCCGGATTTCTGTCCGCTCTTTTTACTACTATAATCTGGACTGTCCTGAATATGGTCATACAGGTTGGCGTGGCTTATCTCATCGCCCTGGGATTAAATGTGAAGGGCTTAAAGTTAAGCAGATTCTATAAAACGCTTTTGATGTTCCACTGGGCAATGCCGGCATATGTTTCCATCCTTTTATGGCGGGTGGGGATGTTTAATACAGAGTTCGGGTTATTTAATAAGGTACTGTCAGCTCTGGGGATGCCGAAAGTGGAATTCCTTTCCCAAAATGTTCCGGCATTTATGTCCAGCATGGTTCTGAACCTGTGGATGGCACTGCCGTTTATGATAATGATGATTGATGGGGCGCTGCAGAGTATTGATCAGAGCTATTATGAAAGCGCAAAGTTAGACGGTGCGGGGCCGTTTAAACGAAATATTTATATCACGATTCCGGTATTAAAACCAATTATGGCACCTGCTGTAATTATGACCACCTTTACTACCTTTAAGCAGTTCGATATCATCTATCTGCTGACCAAGCAAAAAGGCTCATTATCCGGTGCAACACTGGATACCATTATAACTTATGCCCATGAAAATGCTTTTGTTTCCAATAATTATGGGCTTTCTTCCGCTGTATCAATCATTATATTTGGATTTATCATACTGTTTTCATTTTTTACAAATCGTGGATTGAAGGAGGAACTATAATGGGCAGACGTAAAATAAAAAATTTACTTGGATTAACCGTCCTGAATCTGGTTTTTATCGTTTTGTGCTTAATCGGGCTTATTCCAATTCTATATGCCCTGTCTCTTTCCTTTAGTAATGGTTCTTCGGCACTTTCTTCGGGACAGTTTTTTATCCCTCAGGAGTTTACCTGGGAGAACTATCGCTCAATATTGGTAAATGAGCCGTTTTTACTGTGGCTGAAGAATTCGGTTGTACTAAGTGTGGGAACAATGATTTTAGCAATGGGAACGGCGGTAACGGCATCCTACTCCTTTTCCCGGTTCCGTTATAAAGGAAGAAAACAGATCTTACGGCTGCTTTTACTGTTGAATGCTTTTCCCCAGATTCTTTCCATGTTTGCAATTTTCCGACTGTTTAAGACGTTCCATCTGCTGAATTCTAATATCGGTCTTGTCATTATTTATGCAGGATCCATGTGCATTTTTGCTATCTGGAATATGAAAGGGTACTTTGATACCATACCGGTGGAGATTGAAGAGGCATCTAAGATTGATGGCGCCAGTAATTTTCAGTTACTGTACCGGATTGTACTGCCATTGGCAAGACCCGCTATAATTGTGACTGCGGTAATGGTTTTAATTTTCGTGTGGAATGAATATCTCTTTGCTACCACATTTATGATGAATGCGGATCATTATACCCTGGCAGGCGGATTGTATCAGCTGCAGTCAAGTGATTACAGCAGAAGCTGGCCTTTGTTTTCGGCGGCAGCTATTCTTGTATCTATTCCAATTTTAGTCGTTTTCTTCTGTATACAAAAATATATGATATCCGGGTTGACAGCCGGAGGTGTGAAAGGTTAGGTGGTTCAAATGGAGAAAAGTGCAATTTTACATATCCCCCAGTCTGAATACGCATTTGTAAGAAGCGGGAATGTCCTGACAATCAGGCTGAGGGCAAAAGCAGGGGACTTAACGGGGTGCTCCCTTTACTATGCAGACCGGGCAGACATGCATACACCGGTGGAGTTTGCATATCTGCCCATGAGAATGGTTCTCAGGGATGCACTTCATGATTATTATGAAGTGACATTTCAAAGCCCATATGAGAGAGTTTGTTATTATTTCAAATTGGAAAAACAAATGGAGTGGATCTATTATTACGGGGACCGTTTTACCAGGGAATTAGCCGATCTGGATATCCATGGGCAGATTGTGGAAGGGCGCAGTGAGTATTACCAATATCCCTATATGCTGCGTCAGGAAGAACAACAGATCCCGGAATGGTTTCAAAACGCAGTGGTTTATAATATTTTCCCGGACAGCTTTGCTAATGAAAAAGAAAATTTGAAAATACAAAGCCATGATATTCTTACGGAAAGCGGAAACAGAAGTAAAAACAGGCTGGGGGGAACCATCAAAGGTATCCTGATGAATTTGGACTATATACAGGATATGGGATTTAACTGCATTTATCTGAATCCTATTTTCGCAGCAGGCGAGTATCATAAATATGATATCTGGGATTACTATCATGTAGATCCCTGCCTGGGTACGGACGAAGAATTTGGCTGTCTTGCGGAAGAAGTGCACAGACGTGGCATGCATTTGATTATAGATGGTGTGTTTAACCACTGCAGCTGGCATTTTTTTGCCTTTGAGGATGTGGTGCGAAATGGAGAAAACTCCGTATATAAAGATTGGTTTTATGATTTGGAAATTCCGGTTGTACGCCCGGAAGATGAAGAGTTGCCAAACTATGCCTGCTTTGCATATGAGAAAAAAATGCCTAAGCTCAATACAGCTAATAAGGAAGTACAGCAGTATTTTGCAGATGTAAGCCGCTATTGGATAGAAAAATATCACATAGACGGGTGGCGGCTGGATGTGGCAAATGAGGTATCCAAAGAATTTTGGCGTCATTTTCGACAGGCAGCAAGAGCCATAAATCCGGAAATAGTCCTGATTGGCGAAGTATGGGAAAATGCCCGGGTATGGCTAAAAGGCGATATGTTTGACTCTGTTATGAATTATAAATTCCGGGGGCTTTGCCGCGACTTTTTTGCATTGGGAAAGATGGATGGCGAAACCTTTGCTTCTTCTATGGCAAAGATGTATTACCGTTATCCGGATCATGTATCGGACTGCCAGCTGAATCTCCTTGACAGCCATGATGTGCCGCGTTTCCTTTCGTTGTGCGGCGGTGATCTAAAGAAATGGAAGCTGGCATTCCTGGTATTGGCATTTTATCCCGGAATACCAAGTTTATTTTATGGAGATGAAAAAGGAATTGAAGGAATTAAGGAGTTTGCATATCGAAGTCCTATGAAGTGGGAGGAAAGGAATGAGACAGCTGCATTTGTAAAAGAAGTCATGAAGATCAGAAAGAAGTATGTTAAAAGCGGCATGAAAGGAAGACTATATGTGCCGGAGAACCAGAAGAACCTGCTGATACTAGAGCGAAGAGATAAAAATGATGTAATAGAGATTCAAATGAATACTGGGGTAGATTTATGTGGAATGGATTTGAGTGGGATGGATTTGAGTGGGATGGATTTATGCGGTATGGAAGAGAAGGAAGAAAGCACAGTTCTGTACGGGGAAGGGATATCAGAGGAAAGCATTGGGGCTTCCGGCTTTGTGATCATATACCGAAAGGAAACTTCTGAGTAATCAGGTAATAAATACGGCAGCGTGGAATCCACGCTGCCATTTATAAACCAATAGTCTGATCCCAAATAACAAACAGTTTTTTTAAAATTACCAGTTTATTTCTACATTCCCCTCATTTGCAGGAACCGTATATGTGTGATTGTTTCCGTTCTGCCAGGTTACCTTGCCATTGCTGTCTTTACGGATAGCTTTAAACTCAATGGTTTGCCCTACTGGAAGGTAAGCGGTCAATGTCCAGGTGGGATAGTTGGGGCAGGTTGCAGGTCCGGCTGCCAGATTCGTATTCCAATTACCCAGTTCCGGCGTATTGCCGGCAATATAAATATTTTCACCCCAGGCTGTGGCCGCGTTGTGTATGGTAAAGGTAACTTTTGACAACTGGGAAGAGGCTGGATCCGGGGCGTAAATTTTGGACTGGTTTCCGTTTAACGTAATGGTTACTTTCCTATCACTGCTGACAGCTATGCGGTCGTTTTCATCCAGCGTGTTCACCAACACGGTACCTGGTGCCAGGGTGCTCTCAGCACGGACCGACATCGTGACAGTTTCTGCGCCCTCTGCATTGCGAAAAGCGCAGATCAGTTCCTGGCCTTCATTTTCACCGCTGTCTATTCTTCTGGAAAATGCATAGAAATGAGTGGATGTCCACATTTCACGCTGAGTTCCATCCTGAAGAGCCGGATACTGTCTGCGCAGGCTGTTTAAGCGGGCGATGAGCTGATAGGTGTCGGTGTCAGTGTTGAAATAATCGTTGATTACATTGCCGTCAGCGTCTTTTGTCACCATGGACCATCGGTTCCAGGTATCCGCAATGCCATCAATCAGCTGTCCATTTGCATTTCCGCGGTTTTGTTCCGTTCCCTGGAATACGACCGGTATACCCCGGGCGGTAAACAGGAAGGTCAGGGCATTTTGCAGTTTGCTTATATCCCCTCCGGCTTCCGTTAAGAAGCGGTTTCTGTCATGGTTATCAATAAAAGTTACCATGTCGTTTGCATGGGTGCCGTATAAATAATCCTGGTCAAAGATGGACTGCAGAGATATTTCGGAGGTGTTGTTGAAGTTCTGTCCCTTTGCAAAATCATTGACAATAGCTTGGAACAGAGGAAAATCCAACATACCGGTTTCTCCGTTATCACCAACCCAGTCCTTGATGAAATTTACATCCATATCAAAATTTTCACCGAAAGTGGCCACATTTAACAGGTTCTGAAGTTCGTTAATATCGGAAGGATACATACATTTAGCCGCATCCACACGTGCCGCATCCGCTCCGGTTTCATCAAACCAGTTTTTGATAGAACCAAACATAGCGGCTTTTGCATCCGGGTTGTGATAGTCGATGTCATCCAGGCCGCCCAGATCATGGTCTTCCAGCATCTGCGTACTTTCCGGGGTATGGGGCAGTTCTTTTGAAAAATCAATATCCCCAAGATTGTGGTACCAGCTTATGTTGTCAAAAGGAGCCGCGGGTTTTAGCTGGGTACCCTCTTTTAAACCGGTATCGGTAAGATAATGGGCATCGCTTCCGGTTCCCTGAAGATAATCTCCCACATGGTTTGGCACAATATCGAAAATTACTTTGATATCATTCTGATGACAGAGATCTACCAGTTCTTTCAGCTTTGCTTTACTGGCATCCGGATCTTCCGTACCGAAATACCGGCTTGCCCTGTTGGGATCAAATACATTGTAGCCGTGATAGGCGGTCGGCCACTGTTTGCCGGATGCATCCGGCACGCCCCAAAGCTGTGGATCTGAAACCGGGGAAATCCAAATGGCGGTGTAGCCCATCCCTTTTATGTAGGGTATTTTTTCTATAATACCCTGCCAGTCACCGCCATGCATATACCGGAAATCATCCTGGCTGTTTTCGGTATAACGAAAGGCTTCACCGGCTGCATTATTCCCTGAGTCACCGTCATAGAAACGGTCTACCATAATCTGATAGATGGATTCCCCCCTGAGGGATGTGGCGGCATAGGCATTCGCGGGCAACAATGTGACCGAAAGCAATATCATACATAAGAAACAAAATAGATAACGGCGCAGTTTTTTCATTTTACTTAATTTCATACTCTTCCTCCTTAAATGGGAAAACGATTTACTTGTTTGAAACTGAAAATAAAACAAATTGCTTAATCAACTCTTACATATCATGATATATATGTGAAATTATACTATATATTTTGTAATGATCAATATGATAATAGGTAAAATGATTGAATAAATTAGGAAAGCGCTTTAATATATAGATAAGATTGAGCACAGGAGGTGCATTTATGAAAATAACAATAAAAGATGTTGCAAGAGAGGCCGGTGTTTCCATTTCAACGGTTTCCAAAGTAATCAATGATGCTCCCACGATTTCGGATGCCACAAAAGACCGTGTGAAGGAGATCATGGAAAGACTGCATTACCATCCAAATTCCCAGGCAAGTAATTTTGCAAGGCAAAAAACAAACAATATCATATTCCTTACTAAGTTAGAGCCGGGCATTGCGTTCTCCAATCCCCACATGTTCGAAATAATGTGCGGGGTTCAGAAGATACTTGGAGCTAAGTCCTATAATATGAGCTTTACAGGAGCTGTCAGTAAAGAAGAAGCACTTTCCATTGCAAAAGACGCCATAGCCAGAAAACGTGCTGATGGAATTGTGGTTCACGGTTCCGCCACATCAAAAGAACTGGCGGAATTACTGGTAATTGAAGCATTTCCTCACATATTAATTGGAAAACCCAGGTTTAGAAGTGCGGTGTGCTGGATTGATATCAATAACTGCATCTCAGGAGAAATGGCGGCAACTCATCTGGCTGAGTATGGTTATACCAAAATTGCATTTGTGGGTGGGAGAAAAGAAGACGAGATCTCCACAGACAGACTGCTGGGCTTTACTTCAGCCATGAGAGATAATGGTCTTGGCGTGCCGGAGCATTTTATCAAACACGGAACCTATACCAAGGAAAGCGGTTATCTTCTTACATTGGAATTATTGGATGCACCCGAGAGACCGGAAGCGATTATCTGCGAAAATGACAAGATTGCTTATGGTGTCATGCGGGCGCTGGATGAGCAGAAAGTTCTGGTGCCGGGGCAGATGTCCGTCATTTCCTTTGATGATTTCCCTTTATCCCATATGATCGAGCCGCCTATGACGGTAGTGGATATTGATGTATACGACATGGGGATTCAGGCGGGGAAACTTTTGCTCCAGAAAATCAGACACCCGCTGCTTCAGGTTCAGTATTATACGACCCTTCCCAAATTGGTAGTCCGGGAAACCACATGCAGGAAAAAGATATTCTAAAAATTTGATAAAAATTTATCAATACCCTCTTCACAAATGAAAATTTTCATGTTATAGTATCAATAACAGTTATTGATATCAAATGAATTTATAAGCATACATTAAAGGAGGATATTTTCATGTCAAATTGTAGTTCCTGTTTCAGCTGCAACACCTGCAAAAGTGCAGACAAACCTTTGGAGGCTTTTATTAAGACATTACCTATGGAGACATCTCATCACAGGGTTGAATCCCAGTCTACAAAATGCGGTTTTGGACTGCAGGGCGTCTGTTGCCGTCTCTGTGCCAACGGACCCTGCAGAATTACACCGAAATCTCCAAGAGGTATCTGTGGTGCAGATGCGGATACCATTGTTACCAGGAATTTCTTAAGGGCTGTGGCAGCAGGAAGCGGATGTTATATCCATGTTGTGGAAAATACGGCGCTGAATCTTAAGAATACAGCTCTTGCAAAGGGTAAGATCCGTTCAGAAGCTTCCCTTCGGAATTTAGCTGAAGTACTTGGTATCGAAGGTGAAGATGTATATGATCTGGCAGTAAACGTTGCCGATGCAGTATTGGCTGATCTCTACAAACCGGAATATGTACAGATGGAATTAATTGAGAAACTGGCTTACAGCAAACGCCTTGACGCATGGAAAGCACTTGGAATTATGCCGGGCGGATCCAAGTCAGAAGTATTCTCAGGTGTAGTAAAATGTTCCACGAACCTGAATTCCGATCCTATGGATATGCTGGTTCACTGCCTGAAGCTGGGAGTTTCCACCGGTGTATATGGTCTGATGCTTACAAATCTGTTAAATGATATCCTGTTAGGGGAACCGGAAATTCGTTTTGCACCGGTGGGACTTAACGTAATTGACACGGATTATATCAATATTATGATTACCGGACACCAGCACTCCATGTTTACATATATCCAGGACCGTCTGATTGAAGAAGACGTAGTGGCGAAAGCGAAAGCAGTCGGCGCAAAAGGATTTAAACTGGTTGGCTGTACCTGCGTAGGCCAGGATCTTCAGCTTCGTGGTGCACATTATACAGAGATATTTGACGGCCATGCAGGCAATAACTATACAAGTGAAGCAATTCTGGCTACCGGAGGAATTGATGCGGTTCTTTCTGAATTCAACTGTACCCTGCCTGGCATTGAACCTATTTGTGAAGAACTTCAGATTAAGCAGATCTGTATTGATGATGTGGCGAAGAAGAGAAATGCAGAGCTGATTCCATTTAAATTTGAGAGCAGGGTAGAAGACGGGGACCGTATCATCGATGAAATTATTGCGGGATACGTTGCACGCCGCGGCAGCGTGGAAATGAATCTCCTTCCGGAACACGGAAATAAAAATACATTAACCGGCGTCAGCGAAATTTCCCTGAAAAAATTCCTGGGTGATTCCTGGAAGCCATTAATTGACTTAATTGTATCCGGAAAGATCAAAGGTGTGGCTGGCGTTGTAGGATGTTCCAGTGTTGCTTACGGACATGATACTTTAACGGTAGAGCTTACCAAAGAGCTGATTAAAAGAGATATTATTGTCCTTAGTGCTGGATGTTCTTCAGGCGGTATTGAGAACTGCGGACTGATGACACCGGAAGCAGCAGAGCTTGCAGGACCGAACTTAAAAGAAGTATGTAAATCCCTTGGAATTCCTCCGGTATTGAACTTTGGTCCATGCCTTGCTATCGGCAGACTGGAAATGGTGGCAACGGAGCTTGCAAAAGAAATCGGCATTGATATTCCACAGCTTCCACTGGTTTTATCTGCAGCACAGTGGCTGGAAGAGCAGGCGCTTGCAGACGGATGCTTTGGTCTTGCTCTGGGACTGCCCCTTCACCTTGGAGTACCTCCTTTCGTGACCGGAAGTTCACTGGTAACAAAAGTCCTGACAGAAGATATGAAAGCACTGACAGGCGGTCAGGTTATTATTGATGGAGATGCGAAATCATCCGCTGATACTTTGGAGAAAATCATAGAAGAAAAGAGAAGTGCTCTTAATATCTAGAAAGGTGGCGCCTTATGAAACGTATATTTGTAGACGCATCTAAATGTGACGGATGCAAGAACTGCAGCATTGCCTGTATGAATGCCCACCGTAAGACATCTGGTACCATCTATGACCTGTGCCTGACGGACCCGGAAAATGAATCCCGGAACTATATCTATAATGATGGAAAGGGCGGCTATACTCCGGTGTTCTGCCGCCACTGCGATGAGCCGGACTGTGTTGGTGCCTGCATGAGCGGAGCATTGGTGAAAAATCTGAAGACCGGGTTGGTGGATTACGACAGGGATAAATGTGCAGCATGTTATATGTGTGTAATGAACTGTAAATTCGGGGTGCCAAAGCCCGATTATTCTAGAACCTATATGATTAAATGTGATTTCTGTCAGGATAAAGCAGAAGGCCCGTCTTGTGTGGCAGCCTGTCCAAAGCAGGCAATCTTTGTAAAGGAGGTGTAACATATGGAGAGATTTGTAATCGTCGGAGCTGGTGCCGCAGGAATCAAAGCGGCAGAGCGTATCCGAAAAATGGAAGATGATGCGGAAATTACAATGATTTCCATTGATGACCAGGTTCATTCCCGCTGTATGCTGCACAAAGTCCTGGGCAAAGAGCGGACAGAAAAAGGAATTAATTTTGTTCCGGAGAATTTTTTTGAAGTAAACAAAATCCGTTTTATTGATACGGAAGCAGTAACCCAGGTGGATACAAAGAAGCAGGAAATAACGCTGTCCTGTGGAGCATTTGTACCATACGATAAGCTGCTTCTGGCAACCGGATCCTCTTATGTGGTACCGCCGATTCCTCATTTTCGGGAGGCAGATAATGTTTTTGGTTTCCGGGATTTAAGTGACGCAAGGGCAATAAAGGATGCCCTTGATACTTACGGGAAAAATGTATTTATTGTAGGTTCGGGATTGGTTGGACTGGATGCGGCGTCAGCATTGACCCACCTGGGAGCCAAGGTTACCATAGCAGAAATGGCTGACCGTGTAATGCCCCTTCAGACAGATGCTTATGCGGCAAGTGTCTATCAGGCGGCATTTGAAAAGGCGGGATGCAGCTTTAAACTTGGGGTTTCTGCAAATGATTCCGTGGTAGATGACAATGGAAATATCATAGCGGTTCAGCTGTCAAATGGTGAAAGTATCCCCTGTGATTTTATCATTGTGGCAGCAGGAGTCCGCCCAAAGGTGGATTTTCTAAAGGACAGCGGCATTGAAATAGAACGGGGAATCGGGGTAAATGAATTTTTACAAACGAATATTCCAAATGTCTATGCAGCAGGTGATGTGACAGGATTATCCGGTGTATGGCCGGATGCCATGGAGCAGGGAAAAACGGCAGCAATGAATATGTGCGGCGCAGTTCTGGAATATGAGAAACCGTATCCGTTCAAAAATACCAGTAATTTCTATGGAATAACAATGCTGTCCGTGGGTAAACTGGATGATAAAGAAGAAGGCGTTAAGATCTTTACCCAAAAGGGAAAAGGCAGCTATAAGAAAGCCTTTATTAAGGACGGAAAACTTCAGAGCATTCTGATCCAGGGAGATATTTCCAATACCGGTATCTATTTATACCTGATTCGGAAACAGATTCCCCTGGGAGATTTGTCAGAAAAGGTATTTAATTTGTCTTTTGCAGATTTTTATGGGTATAATGAAAATACCGGCGCGTACGAATTTGCTGGATAAATTTTAAAAATATGTTATAATACAGTTTATAGTTTTCAAAAGACTTACATTATTTAAAGGAGGTGAAACAACATGAAAAAATATATTTGCGAACCATGCGGATATGAATATGATCCCGAAATTGGTGATCCAGATGGCGGAATTGCTCCTGGAACAGCATTTGAAGATATTCCAGAAGACTGGGTTTGCCCAATCTGTGGTATGGGAAAAGATGTTTTCGTAGAAGCTGAATAATTTTATTTACAAAAGGTTACTTAGATATGCAAATACCCGCGTATGCTTCATCGCTGCCGGGGAAAGAAAAAGCTGCCACGCAGTACGGAGAAATAGAAAAATGCTCCGTTTCTGATGGCAGCTTTTTCTTAAGATAATCTAAATAAGTGATACAATTACGATGCAATACTGAAGAGTTTATAAATTTTTCCAGTAAAAGTTGCTTTTTGGTGTAGAAAGTTTTATAATGAAATGGATTATAAGGTGAAATCTGGTAATACTTATAATTGAGGAAAATTAAGGAGGAATAAATAATGAAGAGGATATCATTGTTTTTTGCAGCATTATTGGTTACGGTATCTTTAGCAGGATGCGGCGATAAAGATAAGGAAACAGAACCGCAGACACTGGCAGTGACCGAAGCTCCGACTACAGCACAGACGGAGACTCAGACACAGACTACAGAACCGCAGACAGAAAGCAGCACGGATAAGACAAGAGAATTAAACGGACTCGTGACAGGGGTGACAGCGGATTCCGTTGATATTCAGACAGCAAGGGGCAAGAAGCTTACATTTACAACAACAGGCGCACAGGTGCAGACAACGGCAGAGCTGAAGGTTGGTAGCCAGATTACCATCCTGTACAAAGGCAAAGTAGTGGACACAGATACATCGGGAGCAAAGGTATCTGGCATAAAAGACATGGATGCAAGCGCTGAGAAGATTACGGAAGGTGAGCCAATTGTATCAGAAACAGCTGATCCGAATGCAACCGGAGGAACATTAAACGGAACAATTTCTGACATTACCGGAGAAAGAATTGTAATTCTTGGTGATGACGGAGATTCCTATTATTTTACACATGACAAATGTAAAATGGTACTTGGAAATGGTATTCAGGATACAAATTATGTATCAGTAAAATTCACAGGCGATGTATATGGTCCGGAAATTGTACCGGCGGTAGAGATTACCGACAATACAACAAATTCAGCGCCACAGACGGAGAACAGTACGAAAGTAACAGGAACTATTACAGCTGTTACAATGAGCACCCTTTCTATTTCAGCAGATGATGGACAAGAGTTAACATTTACCATCACAGGAGTTCCGGTAAATATCACGGGAGGCCTGATGGTTGGCGAAACAGTTGGCATTAACTACACAGGTGATGTAAGCAGTGCTAAGGTTACATCGATTACCGATACCACCGGCGGCAGCGCCAGTACAGATGCAGGAAGCAACAATGCAGAGACAAATGCGAATACAGATTCAAGTGCTTCTTCCGAATCAAACGCAACAACCGAGTCTAATGCATCAGATGCAGGACAAGGTGAAAATAATAATGCAGATGTGAATGCTGCACAGTAGTAAGAATGATTTTCAGACAAGCTCTGGTACAATAGATACCTGCTGTACCGGATTGGTTGATGATTTAAAGGGGAATATGCATGGGGCATCTGAGCATATTCCCTTATTTTATTTTTGGTAATAAAGTCTGTTTCAAACTATAAGGAAAATGAAATTACAGGAGGAAAAAATAGATGTCAGTATTATTTGTAGAATATCCAAAATGCACTACTTGCCAGAAAGCAAAGAAGTGGCTGAAAGAACATCAGGTGGAATTTGAAGACCGCCATATAAAAGAAGAAGATCCAAAAGCTGCAGAGCTTAAAGAATGGCATTGCAGAAGCGGACTACCTTTAAAACGGTTTTTTAATACAAGCGGTATGGTCTATAAGGAATTGAATCTGAAAGAAAGAATCCCGCAAATGAGTGAAGAAGAACAATATGAGATACTAGCAACCGATGGAATGCTGGTTAAGAGACCGCTGGTAGTAGGGGATGATTTTGTACTGGTTGGTTTTAAAGAAAAAGATTGGGAGGAAAAACTGGTTTAATAATAGAGCGGTATTTGCCGTGCCAGTTACAGAAGATGAAGAAAGAGCGGAATAACGGTGCAGTTAAGGCTGTGATTTTTGATATGGACGGATTGATGTTTGATACGGAAAGGCTGGCAGCAGACGGTTGGAAATATGCAGGGGGTATTCTGGGATTTGAAATTGATGACGAGAAGCTATCACAGACCCGTGGAAGAAATGTGGCAGATGCCAGAAATCTTTTCTTTGAATGGTATGGAGAGCAGGTGGATTACGATGAGGCACGCAGTCTTCGGTGTGAATATCTAAACGGCTGGCTGAATCAGTACGGAATGCCTATGAAAGATGGATTGACAGAGCTTTTAGCATATCTAAAGGAAAAAGGGTATAAAAGAGCTTTGGCCACATCCACCCACCGGAACACGGTGGAATGGTACTTTGAACTGGCTGGGCTGCCTATGGATTTTGATGCAGTTGTCTGCGGTGATGAAGTAGAATATAGCAAACCGGCACCGGATGTTTTTTTGTTGGCTGCAAAAAAGCTGGATACAGATCCGGAAATGTGCCTGGTTTTAGAAGACAGTCCGAATGGAATCCGGGCGGGAGCAAGTGCCGGCTGTAAAGTAGTCATGGTACCGGATCTGGACCGGCCTACGGAAGAAATAGAGAAAAAATGTTTGAAAATATGTGAAAATCTCAGAGATGTGAAGGAGGTTTTGAAGTCAGTTTAATTATAATAAAACGAAATAAAGAAGTGCGGTCACATGAGAAAAATAAAAATGAAAACTTGATGGAAATATGTGACTAAAACTATTGACAAATTTACCAACTTAAGGCATCATAGTAGTATGAATTAAGGAGAAGTCTGTCGAAAAAACAATTGTTTGTAGATGACGAGCAGTTGTTTTTTTAAACTCTAAATATGGTAAATTATGGAGTAAATCAACAGACTTTTTCCAAAACATATTATGAGGAAGGAGAATATAATGAAGAGAGTATTGGCAGGTTTTTTAGCCATGATTCTTCTGTTTACAAGTGTTGATGTAACAGCATTTGCAGCAGAGAATGAAAAGGATACTGCAGCTGGCACAAAAGGTAACGGTGATATTAGCGTAGTCCTGGATCTCAGCTATCCGGAAGCGTTGAATACCGTTCAGCAAAAAGATATAAAAGCGCAGCTGCTGAATGGATCTGGAAGTGTTTTGGCTGAAATTGAATTAGGTGAAAAAACAGAGGATGAAAAAGGTTTTACTATATTAGAAGACCATAATGGTGTCGCAAAAATGGAGGCGCTGAATAGTTTCGGGGTTCCGATCACTACAGAGTCTGAGGTAAATTATTACAATGTCAGTTTTACCAATTTACCAAATAACAGCGATTACCAGATTGCATTAAAGGGAAAGGGGTACAAATCCTACCTGTCTGATAAAATTGCACTGAAAGATTTCTCTAAAAAAATTGTACTGGATACAAAGAGCCAGGCATTTACCATGGGAGATGTAAATGGTGACGGTGCTGTAAATGACAAGGATTTGGCAGTAGTAGAGACTGCATTAGGGACACAAAATATTGCAGCAGGTTCTAAAGATGCTGCAGCAGATTTAAATTGCGATGGTATCGTTGACATCAAGGATATTGCATTGGTGAACCGTAACCGCAGTGCAGTAGGACAGGCAGTATTATATGATACGGAAGTCATTGCAGCGGCAGTGGCAACAATGAAGGATCTGCCTGAGGATGTGACTGTAACTACAGGTGCTGCAGAAGATATTCTGAAACCAAACTCCGCACCGGTAACATTTGAAACAAGTGAAGGTAAGAATCTGAGTATTCCGGTGTCATTTGAACAGCCCGTACAGATGGAACAGATTGAGATCGCATCTCCATCTTCCTCCGGCGCAATTGAAGCGGGAGTGGCAACGGTAGATTACGAAGAGAATGGTAAGATCTATACGGAGAAATTTGAATTTTCCAACGAAGTACCCCAGGGAGTACATGCCATCGAAACAAGAGAAGGCAGAAGCACGGTTGTCATCAATCTGGGAGCACGGGTAGCGGTGAAGAAAGTAACGATTACCGTAACCAAGGTAGCAAATGAAGAAGGCAAGCCTACCTATGCGGTAGTGGAAGAAATTAAATTCTTAAAAGATATTGTTCCGGCTAATCCTACCAATGACAGTGCTGTTCCAAAGAATGTCCAGGCGGCAGAAGATAATGAAACTGTCACATTAACATGGAAAGCAGTAGATAATGTAACCGGATATATGGTGAAATACGGTTTGGAATCCGGAAAATATACCGACCAGGTATCCGTAGAAGGAACTACGGCAGAGATAAAAGGGTTAGAAAATGATGTTACATATTATTTTGTCGTATATGCAGTGAACGGCGATTGGAAAGGTCCGGCATCACAGGAAATAGCGGCTACGCCGAAGCCAAAGACACCGCCTTCACCTCCGGATAATTTAAAGGTTGCTTCCGGTGATAATTCCCTGAAGGCAAGCTGGGGTAAGACGAAGAATGCGGAAACGTATAGTGTCTATTATAAGCTGGCGGACAGTACGGGCAATTATGTGAAAGCAAAGAGCGGGTTAACAGCAACAAGTTATGTAATACCAAATTTGATTAATGATAAAGAATATCAAGTTTATGTTACAGCCAGCAACGCAGTGGGTGAGAGTGGAAAATCTCTGATATCAACCGGCATACCGAAAAGAGAAGAAATAGTTCCACCGGTAATTCCAACTTTAAATAGAATTTCCAATGATAATGTTTCGAAGATCAGTATGACTGCATCCTGGAATGTAGATCCGGCTTACCAGGGAACATTTAAGGTGTGGGATGTTTTAGATGGAGATTATTTTACTCACTGGACGGCAAATGTTTGGTATCAGAGCAGAGAATTTGTCTTCGAATTTAAAGAACCGAAAACCATGGATTATGTGGTCTATGTGCCAAGGCTTGATGGAATATATAAGAAGAATATAGCTACATATAACATTAGAGTCTGGGATAGTAATGGCAAGGAGACGAAACTGGCAAGTAATTTACCACTAAAGGGAAATCCGGGTACCACAGGTTTTGCAGTATTAACATTCCCCAAAACCGAAGATATAAAGAAAATTGGGGTTGAAGTCGGGCAATATACCGGTTCCGGGAATGTTTCTCTGTCTGAGATTGCATTCTACGATTATTCCGGTATTAATGAAAAAGTAGAAGCACTTTTTGCAAATAAGAGTTTCACGAAGCTTGCAGATGGAGTAACGAAAGGTCAGATTGATGAACTGGAAGCATTACTTAAAGACACTACAGGATATTATGTTGATCAAGATATTCTGTTGGATGAAATATCTATTGCCAGGGCGTTACTGAATAACGATGCATCTAAATTAGGAAAGATAATTGATGGTGTTGATTCCAGAGACACGACCGGAAACTTAAAGAAGATCAATTCATTCCAGCCATTAGGTGTTGTTGCAAATGCAGGAAAACAAATTGTAATCTACGCAGATATACCGGAAGGTGAAACGGTTACGATAACACCCACACAGTATTTTGCAGAAGCTTCTTCATGGGCGGGCAGCGAGATTCGATTGACCAGTGGAAGAAATGTGATTAAGATCCCACAGCTTATGTCAATTAATGCAGAAAAGGGTGGTTCGCTTTATCTGCAGTATTCCGGGCATAATGAGAATGAGATTAAGCTGCAGGTTCGGGGTGAGTATACAAGTTTCCCAGTACTTGAGCTGTCAGATTGGGAAAGTATGAATGAAGAGCAGAGAAGGACGGCTATTGCAAGCTATATTACTGAATTAGAAGCTTACACCAGTACCATACCTGCCAAAAACGTTACAACCAATATTAAAAATAGCACAGAAATTTCATTACCGAACGTATTATTATCACTACCGGCAGTTCCTGTACGTGATGCGGTTAAAAGTTCAGTGGAAACATTGGAGCAAAAAGTAGATAAGCTGTACAATAATGTACTTGCATGGGATGAACTCCTGAATGTATTATATACGACCCATGGTGTAGACAATATGAAAGCTGAACGATCCAGAGTTAATATTCGCTATATGCGTATGTTTGCAGGAGCATTTATGTATGCAAGCGGTTCCCATATCGGAATTGGGTATGGTTCTACCGGAGCACTTGCTCAGGGCAGGCCAACCAGTGTGACCGGAGAAGGAAAGTCTAATGCACTTTACGGATGGGGTATCGCACATGAAATCGGACATCAGATGGATACATTAGGAAAAGCAGAAACTACGAATAATATTTATTCCCTGTTTGGACAGACCCATGACGGAGGTCAGAATGCTCTTCCTTCCAGACTGGAAACAAGTAATAAGTACGAAAAAATATTTGAAAAAACTTCAATTGGAGCAGTAGGTTTACCAAATGATGTGTTTGTTGGACTTGGAATGTACTGGCAGCTGCATCTGGCATATGACCTGGGAGCAGATGATAATTTCTATAACCTGGTGAACAAGGCTTACCGTGAGAAAAAGGGAAGCGGATTCTCGGGTGACCAGAGATTTGCAGTGGTAGCAAGTGATATCGCGCAGAAAGATTTGACAGAGTTCTTTGAGCACGGGGGAATTGTGCTGAGTGATGAAGCCAAAGCAGAAATGGGTCAATATGAGAAAGAAAGCCGTAAGATTTATTATCTCAATGATCAGTCCAGAAGAGAAGCGATGGCGGGCAGTACGCCGGTTAGCGGAAGTATTGAAGTAAACGCTTCGATTGATCAGAAAACAGCTACGGTTACCGTATCCGGGCTTACACCTGAAGATCCTATGGTACAGGGCTATGAGATCAGCAGAAATGGAAAGGGTATTGGATTTACGAAGGATACTACTTTTACGGATCTGATTGGTTCCATGAATAACCGAGAAGTTACGTATTCCGTAAAAGCTATTGATGTACTCGGAAATGTGATTGCTGAGGCAAAATCACCTTCTATTAAGATACAACATGATAATCTGGTACCTCGTGAGTCATGGAGCTATAAGATTGATGAGGACGGTTCTATTATTGTAACAATGAAAGATGAGAATATCTCCATTGCAGGTATCAAAATAAAAGGACAGGCTACACAGAAAAATGCCACATCTGAAGAAGTTTCTGAAGCAGTTACAGAAGCGAAAGCCAAGATGGTGAAGAACAATTCTTTACCGGAATTGAAAGCAGCTCTTTCCGATTCAGGCAAATCTGAGGAGACGCAGACACAGGCGGATCGCAATTCGGAAGCAGTTACAGCAGCATGGAAGGAAGCAAATACAGAATCCAATGCAGAATCCAATGCAGAATCTTATACAGAAAGATATACAGAATTAAATACAGAAACAGATACACAAACAGATGTACAAACAGAATTAGAAACAGAACCAGTAACGGAAAAGGTTACAGAAGAAGTAACGGAACAGGCACCGAAATATGAACGTGCCAGGGCAGCCGGTAAGCTTACGGTTTCTGTCAGCGAAGATGGTATCCAGTACAAGGATATTAAGGTATTTGATCAGGACGTAGTTGGATCTACGGATCAGACATATCTCTTTGAAAGAGAAGACGGCAGAATTGACACCTATGATGAGAAATATATCAGGATTACCAATTTACCGGATGATCTGACCATGGATGACATTGATTTTATGTCTTATCCGGGTGATGATATTGAAATCAGTGAAACTGCTATCGGTTATCTGGAAAGCGATTACCAGTATGGTGAGGCAGAAGAAGATGTCATTAAGGCAGGTACTTTAATTGTGACAGGTACCTATCGTGGAGATCCGGTCTATAATACCATTTTACTGCAGGGCAGATTTAACAATGTTGATAACAGTAAAGACGACAGCAGTATTGAATTAGTAGAAAGACCGATGAACGGTGTATCATTACTCTTTGCGGAAGAGCCAAAAGAAGGAGATATGACAACGATCAATAATGGTTTCTGGATCTTTATACCTGATGTACAAAAAGAAGCGGCACTCACAGAGGGTGTATGTGGAAATAGTGTACTTCCGGCTGAAATCCAGGCTGTAATGTATCGTACAGACGATCCGAACAACGCGGATAGCAAACGTCTCGTAAGCAATACCTTATGGATACAATCTCCAACGGAAGAAACTATGCCGAATATCAGGCTGGAGTCCGATGGAGCAGATGGAGGGATGAACAATTGAGGAAGATAGGAACGGTTAAGGTTCTCTTGGGGGTATTGGCACTTATGCTGCTATACTCCATGACAGCCCTGGCAGCATCAGAGAAGCCTGGAATAAAGTTGTCCGTTACAGACACTGCCAATGAATGGGCAGTTGAGTTGGAAAATTTGGACAGCGTGGCATATTCCGTACAATTTGACATTATTGTAAATGAAAAAGCCGAAGGTAGCATGGAGTGGGACGATACGTCCCCCTCCACCTACCACAAGATGATCAGAAAAGAAGATGGAAGTAAAACAATCTTCACTTTTTATGTAGACCGCCTGTCAGAAATATCTACAACAGGTAAGGTTAAATTAGGAGCATTAAAGTTAACAAACCCATCGGAAAACATAAAGTTTTCCACAAACGGTGAGATCACAACCCTGGATGCAAAGCTCAATGCAACTAAGGTAACAGGTGCGGAGCTTGCATTAGTGGATCACGTGTGGAACAGTGAATTTACAGTGGATAAAGCAGCTACCTGCACTACGGAAGGTGAAAAATCCATTCATTGTACAACCTGTAGTACCAGAAAAGAGATCACGGTGATTCCGAAATTGGAGCATAAATATGGTGACTGGAAAGTGACAGAAGCAACCTGTACAGAAGCCGGAAGCCGTACAAAGACCTGCAGTGTTTGCGGAGATGTAGTAACGGAAGCAATTCCAGCATTAGGACACGACTGGGAAAAAGAATTCACGGTAGATAAAGCCGCAAGCTGTACAGAAAAAGGTGAAAAGTCCATTCATTGTACGAGATGCGATGTGAGAGATCAAGTTACAGAGATTCCTGCATTGGAGCATAAATACGGGGACTGGAAAGTGAAAACAGAAGCAACCTGTACAGAAGCGGGAAGCCGTACAAAGACTTGCAGTGTGTGTGGTGATGTAGTAACGGAAGCAATTCCAGCATTGGGACATGACTGGGAAAAAGAATTCACGGTAGATAAGGCCGCAAGCTGTACAGAAAATGGTGAAAAGTCCATTCATTGTACGAGATGCGATGTGAGAGACCAAGTTACAGAGATTCCTGCATCCGAGCATAAATACGGAGACTGGACAGTGTCAGAAGCAACCTGTACAGAAGCGGGAAGCCGTACAAAGACTTGCAGTGTGTGTGG
>NZ_JAWYAJ010000545.1:0-274 GCF_034124845.1 Robinsoniella sp. | reverse complement strand
TGATGTAGTAACAGAAGCAATTCCAGCATTAGGACATGACTGGAAAACCAATTACACAATTAATAAAGTTGCAACCTGCACGGAGGATGGATCCAAATCTATTTATTGCAGAAGATGCAACGAGGAAAAGGACATGGTCAAGATTCCGGCACTGGGACACAATTATGGTGAATGGAGCATTACGAAAGAAGCCACTTGTACCGATAAAGGCATTCATCAAGGATAAACCTGAATGATATCTCCGAGTGTGAAACGGCTATCTTGCTGACTATCG
>NZ_JAWYAJ010000544.1:0-3870 GCF_034124845.1 Robinsoniella sp. | reverse complement strand
ATTATTTGTTTGTGCCTTGAGCGAAGCGAAAGGAATGTTGAGAAATATGAATAAACTAAATGATAATCTAACTGGAACGCAATACAATAGAGATAGTACAATAGAGATAGTATCAAAAATATGGAAAGAGGTTTTATGTCTCAAAAGTATTGATATCGATGATAACTTTTTTTCATTGGGTGGCAACTCTAAATTGCTACTGGAAACTTTCTTCAGAATCAACAGTTATTTTTCTGATAGTGTTACAATACCTGATCTATTCGCCTATCCTTCTATAAGGAAGTTGTCAGAATTTTTAGATCAAAAGTTAAGCCAGTCTAAAAAAGGTATCAGATGAATATACTTCCATCTCAACTTTATCAGGAGGTAAGATATGAACGAATCAGATGTTAATTTAAATAAAATGACCCAGCAGGATATTGCAGTTGTGGGAATTGGAGCAAGGTTTCCTAATGCTGAGTCAGTAGATGAGTATTGGGAGAATTTAACAAATGGGGTTGACTGTATTGGTGAAGTGCCTCTTAAAAGAAAGGAATTTACTGCAGCATATCTGCGCTCAAAGGATGTTTGTTTCCAAGAAGCAGGATTTCCAAGGGCGGGGTATCTGGAATGTATTGATGAATTTGATTATGAATTTTTTGGAATATCCCCAACAGAGGCTAAATTAATGAATCCTAATCAGCGGATATTTCTGGAGGTTGCCTGGGCTGCTATGGAGGATGCGGGTTATTCACAAGACAAAGTGAAAGGACAAAATATTGGGGTTTATACCGGATTCATTGGAGAAAATAATTATGAAAGATTAATTCAAGATATCTGCCCGGAATTATTGCCTTCGTCAGTTACAGGTAATTGTACACCAATGGTAGCCAGCAGAGTATCCTATCAGTTTGACTTAAAAGGTCCCAATATGATTATAAATACATCCTGTTCTTCTTCCCTGACTGCCATACATCTGGCATGTCAGGGAATAAGAAATGGAGAATGTGAAGCTGCAATAGCAGGCGGGGTACAGGTATATCCTTTAACATACAGAGAATTGCTCATTGGGGTGGAATCACCGGATGGAAGATCAAAACCTTTTGATAATGATGCAAATGGCACTGGGATAGGTGAAGGAGCCGGGGCAGTAGTATTAAAATCCTTATGCCAGGCTCTAAAAGAAGGGGATGTGATTTATGCCGTGATAAAAGGCAGTGCGGTCAACCAGGACGGGACATCCATAGGCATTTCAGCTCCAAACCCATGTGCACAGGCAGAGGTATTACAAAAAGCCTGGGAAACTGCAGGGATCGATCCATTAAATATATCTTATATTGAGGCTCATGGAACAGGTACAAAACTTGGGGATCCAATAGAAATTGATGGTATCAAAAGGGCATTTTCTAAATATACAAGCAAAAAAAAGTTCTGTGCAATAGGATCGGTTAAATCTAATATAGGACATTTAGATGGAGCAGCCGGAATTGCCGGGTTTATTAAGGCTGTACTATGCATAAAAAATCATAAAATTCCGCCTACTTTACATTACAAGTCACCAAATCAAAATATAGACTTTGAAGATACACCAGTTTTTATAAATAATAAATTATTAGAATGGGAAAGTAAGGGTTATCCAAATCTTTGTGGAGTAAGTTCATTTGGAATAAGTGGTACGAATTGTCATGTTGTCCTGGAAGAGTTTACAGGGAATGATTTAATGTTTCATGAAACTGAAAACAATACTTCTCAGAATCAAATTTTTACAATTTCTGCAAAAACAGAACAAGCTCTGTTCAGAATAATAGAAAGTTATGTAAAATTTCTTGAAACAAAAGCCACACTGAATGAAATATGTTTTTCCACATATAAAAACAGGAGCCACTATAAAGTAAAATTAGCTATAGCCTGTACAGATAAAAAAATTTTAAAAGAGAAACTTCTTATGTTGCTAGAGCAAGGATTAGGAAATTATCCTGAACAGGATATCTATTATACAAAAGCAAGTCAAATAACTACGAATTGGAATAACGCTAATATACAAGAATATTATTGTCCTAACCTAAGAATACATTTGCCGCCATACTCTTTTGAAAAAAGCAAATGTTGGTTAGATAAGCCACGAAATTTAGGGTTAGTAACAGATAACCATAATTTTGAAATAAATCAAAAGTCAGATAAAAGTTTAACCACAGATATTACTGCTGTAAAGCTTCAAATAACCAATTTATTTACAAATGTTCTTGGTTTTACGGATATTAGTGAAAATGATGACTTCTTTTCTTTTGGTGGAGATTCAATTTCCTCACTATCTGTTATTAATGTTATAAATAGCAAATATAATATTGATATTGACCAGGAAGAATTTTCTGACAATGCTACCATTGAACAATTGACTAATTTGATCTTGAAAAAATTACAAAATATTTCTTTGCTGACATGTTATGAGAAAACAGAACCTCATGAGAAGTATCCGGCTTCCTCAGCTCAAAAAAGAATCTATATTTCTTCTAAATTTAAAAATAACAGTACAGACTATAATATTCTGAGTGCATACATCATTGCTGGTGAATTAAATATAAATAAACTTGAACGTGCATTCAAAAGTGTTATTGACAGACATGAGGCTTTAAGGACTAATTTTGTTATAGAGGAAGATACAATTGTTCAGATCATACATCAAAATATAAATTTTAATCTTGTATATGAGACTAAACCCGATTTTAATCTATTAAAAGAGGCACAGAAATATAATAAGGTATTTAATCTCGAATCCGGACCATTAATAAATGTTAACCTAATACAGTATGAGAAAAAAAAATATTATCTTATAACCAATATACATCATATAGTAACAGATGGAATATCCAATAATATAATTATGGATGAAATAATAAAATTTTATGGTGATTTGCCAATTGAAAATAACTTTCTTAATTATAAAGATTTTTCAGAATGGCAGAATCGCTGTATCCAAGATGGGTTATATAAAAAACATGAAGAATACTGGATAAATAAATTAACACCGTATCTTACATACGCTAAGGAGAAGGAAGATCTAAGAGAAGTAGAAAGCGGCAGTAAAACCTTATTTTTAAAATTAGATACTAAGCTTTATAAAGCTTTGATTGATTATTGCAAAAATTCAAAAATTACTTTATTTATGTTACTGCTATCTGGTTATATGATATTAATACACAGATATATGAGAAAGAATCTGTTAACAGTGGGAATTGTTTTATCGGGAAGAAACAGACCTGAATATGTAGGTACGATAGGGGTATTTGTAAATACTTTGCCCATTGTGGCAACTATATCCGGGAGGGAGACTTTAAAGGATATTTTGATGCAGGTAAAGCAAAATGCCACGGAAGCATATGCTCATCAGGAATATCCGCTGGAAATTTTAGTAGAACAACTTGGATTACAAGGCTCAGAATTTCCTTTATTTGATAATGTGATTGTGCTCCAGAACTATCCAAAAACAAAATTTGATATTGATAAAGCAAAAATAAGTTATTGTGAGTTAGAAGATACTTCATCTAAATACAATCAATTAGTAAATTGCTATGAATGTGACAATTCCATCACGATCAGTTTAAATTACAGTAAAGACATAAATCAGGCAGAAAATATGGAATACTACCTGAAAGACTTCGTATATATATTGGAGCAGATTACCATTTCCCATGACACGAGGGTTGATAACATTAAAATATCCCAACCAAACAGAATTTGTATGAGTAAGAACAGGAAGGTTCCAGATAGAGAGGTGTCAGATTGAAAATTGCTTTAATTGTACCTCAATATGATTTAGTATCGAAAGAAAAACTAGAACTTTATGGCTGGGAAGGTATGAGGGAATATAACGCCAGGAAGAAACTTTGGTCT
>NZ_JAWYAJ010000543.1:0-11545 GCF_034124845.1 Robinsoniella sp. | reverse complement strand
TGCTGGAACCCTGGGATAAGGATAACACCCATGCTACGAAATATATTAAACGGGTTACAGATAAGAAGAATCTGGAGGCGAGCAATGCATTTTTTGCAAAGCTTGTTGAGGAAGTGCACAGCCGGGGAATGAAGATTATTCTGGATGGTGTGTTCAACCACTGCGGTTCCTTTAATAAATGGCTGGATCGGGAACGGATCTATGAAAAACAGCCGGGGTATGAAAAAGGAGCTTATATTGACAAAGACAGTCCCTACCGGAGCTTTTTTAAGTTTAACAACGAACATGAGTGGCCTTATAACGCATATTATGACGGCTGGTGGGGACACGATACCCTGCCTAAGCTGGCTTATGAAGAGTCTGAGAAATTATATGAATATATAATGCGGATTGCGGGAAAATGGGTTTCTCCTCCTTATAATGTGGATGGATGGCGCCTGGATGTAGCTGCAGATCTGGGATTCAGTAATGAATACAACCACAAATTCTGGAAGGAGTTCCGAAAGGTTGTGAAGAAAGCCAATCCTAATGCGCTGATCCTGGCGGAACACTATGGAGATGCAGGAATGTGGCTCAAAGGGGATGAATGGGATACGGTTATGAATTATGATGCTTTTATGGAACCGATGACCTGGTTTTTTACCGGAATGGAAAAGCACAGCGATGAATACCGTGAAGATATGCTGGGAAACCATGAAAACTTTGTTGGAGCCATGACCCACCATATGTCTAATTTCCTGGCGCCGTCCCTGCAGGTAGCCATGAATGAGCTGTCCAATCATGACCATTCCCGGTTCCTGACTCGTACCAACCACTGTGTAGGCCGTGTGGCGAATCTGGGATATGAGGCTGCTGAGAACTTTATTAACAAGGCAGTGCTGCGTGAGGCCGTAATCATGCAGATGACCTGGCCGGGAGCGCCTACCATCTATTATGGAGATGAAGCGGGTGTCTGCGGATTCACGGACCCGGATAACAGAAGAACTTATCCCTGGGGCCAGGAAGATCTGGAATTGATCCGTTACCATAAGGAAATGATTCAGATCCATAAAGAGAACAAGGTACTTACCCATGGTTCTTTGAAGTTTTTAAACAGCAGACGCCATTGCCTGAGCTATGGCAGGTTTTCGGCAGATGAACAGATTATCGTAGTATTTAACAACAGCGATGGTCAGCAGGAATTTTCCATTCCGGTGTGGCAGGCAGATATTGCTAATTCAGACCGTCTGATTCGCCTGATTATGACAGATGAGCATGGGTATACGAAGGAGCCGCTTGTATATGACATCTGCAGAGGCAGCGTAACTGTCAGCATGTCCAGGACATCTGCAATGATCTTGAAATGTGTGAAAACAGAATGGCCTGATCAGGAGCCGAAAGAGCGGTTTTAGCTTGCTGGCTGGAGTACAGTTAAAAGAATATAAAATAGGAAGAGAAAAGACAGAAAATCTGTTTTTTCTCTTTTTTGATTTTTAAAAGAATAGTGTACAAAGCATGTCTTGCGGGTTACATAGTACGCTTGTCGTCCTTTATCCGGGACATCTCCCACAATCGTAACGTATAGATACCAGAATGCAATTTTAAAATACGCTCTAAGATTTTCCAACAAGTAAGAAAATTATATATTTCAGACATTTTATTAAATTTCGCTTATTCGTATCATGTGATAATATGTATTTACCGTAAAACAAACCTGGTAGATCAAAAGGCTTAACTTTAGGAACAGCCGGGGATTTGTAAAGAAAAAGGAGGATACACAATGAAAAAGAGATGGAGAGCATTTGTATCATTGTCAATGGCAGCAGTTATGACGGCAGGCTTATGTGCCGGATGCGGCGGTTCCAATTCAGGAGCAGGAACGGCAGACGGAGGAACACAGGCAGCAGCGGATACTGCAGGAACAGACGCGGCTACCGGCAGCGAAACCGGAGATTCAGGTGAAAGCAAAGCAGCCGCGGGCTCGGATAACGGCAGCAAAGAGATTATTTTCTGGAATATCGGTACGGAAGACCCGGATAAATCAATTATGCAGTATGCGGTGGATAAATTTAATTCTGAGACACAGTCCGGTTATACGGTTACATCTGTTCCAACCCAGAATGATACTTACAAAGAAAAACTGGTTATCGCCATGAGTTCCGGCGAATGTCCGGATATGTATACCAGCTGGTCAGGCGGTCCAATGTATGAATACATTGACTCCGGATACGGCCAGCCTATTGATGATTTGTTTAAAGGCAGTAAGGTAGAAGAAAAGGCAATGGATGCAGCAGTCGCTCAATCTACCTACAAAGATCATATTTATGCTGTCCCTGTTTTGAATGTATCTATTTCCGGTATTTTCTATAATAAGGAAATGTTTGAGAAATATAACCTGGAAGTACCGAAGACGGTTTCGGAGCTGGAAAAAGTCTGTGATACTTTTGTGGAAAACGGAATTACACCATTTGCCCTTGCAAATGCTTCCAAATGGACCGGGTCCATGTATTTCATGAGTCTGGCAACCCGTTACGGCGGACTGGAGCCATTCAGCAAAGCTGCGGACGGTACAGGATCTTTTGAAGATGAATGCTTTAAATATGCAGGTGACAAGATCCAGGACTGGGTAAAGAAAGGCTACTTCCCGGAAGGGGTTAACAGTTTAAGCGAAGATGACGGACAGGCAAGACAGCTCATGTATCAGGAGTCGGCAGCAATGTTATTATGCGGTTCCTGGTATACCGGCAACTTCCAGAATGACAGCAAGGAATTCTATGAAAAGATTGGCTGGTTCTCATTCCCGGCAGTAGACGGTTCTGAGGCGGATGCATCAATTCAGATCGGAACAATCGGTGATCAGTTTATTTCCTTTAACTGTACCGATGACAAGTTAAAAGCAGCTTTTGAATGTGCGGAACATTATTACGATGATGAAGCAACGAAGCTAATGGTTGACAAGGGCAAGATCCCACCGGTAAAAGGTGTGGAATCCCTGATCACAGACCCGGTTGCAAAAGATATTCTGACAGCAGCAAATGACGCATCTTCTACACAGCTGTGGTATGACCAGTACCTCCCGCCTGCAGTAGCAGAAGTGCATAAAGATACCTGCCAGGAGATCTTTGGACTTACCATGACTCCGGATGAAGCAAATAAGAAGCTTCAGGAATCAATGCAGAGTTATCTGGCTGACAAATAGAAGCAGATAACAGCAGAGAAGCAACAACAGAAGCAACAACAGAAGCAACAACAGAAGCAACAACAGAACTAACAGCAGAACTAACAGCAGAAATCAGGGGGACTCAAAAACGCGATAGAGTCCTCCTTTCAAAAAAGGAGGTTATTCGATGGATGTTAAAGAGGTTTCCCTGCTGAAACAAAGACAAAGAGCTACCAGAAAGGCAGCAGCCATATTTTTGGCACCGGTACTAATTTTACTGATCATATTTATTTTTTATCCCATTTTGGATACGTTTAACACCAGTCTTTATAAATGGAATGGCATCTCTTCCGGCAAAACATTTATTGGGATGGGAAACTGGTCAACTTTGATCAAAGACAGCAGTTTTTGGATTGCCTTTCGAAATAATATTGAGATTATGATACTTTCTATTGTGATTCAGATTCCAATCGGCCTGGCATTGGCAACATTTCTGGATTTTGGCGGAAAGAAAATGAATTTATTTAAAGTGCTCTGGTTCATTCCTCTGTTAATGTCATCGGTAGCGATTGGTTTCCTTTTTTCTTATGCCCTGGCGACAAACGGCGGGATCATCAGTACAATCTCCAAGGTCTTCGGAGGCGGCAACATTGACCTTCTGGGCAATCCCCAGACTGCATTATTGACGGTTATCGGCGTAATCTGCTGGCAGTTTACACCATTCTATATGGTTTATTTCATGGCTGCATTTACCAATGTACCCTATGATGTATTTGAAGCTGCCCGCATTGACGGGGCAACAAGAGGACAGTATTTTTGGAAAATAGCACTTCCTTTATTAGTGCCATCCATGAAAAGCGCGGCAATTCTGTCTATGGTAGGTTCCCTGAAATATTTTGATTTGATTTACGTAATGACCGGCGGAGGTCCCGGTACTTCTACGGAGTTAATGGCTACCTATATGTATAAACAATCATTCAAGACGTTCAATATGGGATATGGCTCAGCAGTGGCAGGGGGAATGTTTATCCTGATTACCCTGGTATCGCTTATTACAATGAAAATACTAAATGGAAAAAAGGAGGCGTAATTCATGGATCAATATAAAAAATCTAAATTGAAAAGTGTGGTTTGCTGGGTTATTGCCTTAATCTTTGCATTATTTTATCTGATTATTTCATTCATGCCATTTGTGTTTATGGTTTTGAATTCCTTCAAAGAAAAATTTGAAATGCTGGTAAAAGGTATTTTCAGCCTGCCGGATTCGTTTAATACGGCAAATTACCAGGCAGTATTTGCGGGTAATTTCTGGAAGTTTTTTGGAAACAGTGTGATTGTACTGGCGGTTTCCCTGACGACGTTGTTGTTTATCTCTGCCTGTGCCTCGTATCCACTTGCGAGATTTAAATTTAAGCTTGCCAATCCCCTTTATGCATTGATTGTGGCATGTATGTCCATACCCATACATATTACTTTGATTCCGGTATTTAAGATGTCCCAGAGCACCGGGCTGTATGACAGCATCTGGGCGCTGATCGGACCATATGTGGCATTTGCAGTTCCTATTTCGGTTTTTATTCTCACCAGTTTTATGCAGGGGATTCCAAGAGAGATTGAGGAATCAGCGGAAATTGACGGATGTAATAAATACAAAATGTTTTTTAAGATGATCCTGCCCCTGGCAAAACCCGGTCTGTCAACCCTGGCAATTTACAATGGTGTGAATATGTGGAATGAGTTCAGCTTTGCCTATACGCTGACCCAGTCTACACAGAACAGAACCCTGCCCCTGGCAGTCTGGGAATTCCAGGGACAGTATTCGATGAATACGCCGATGATTATGGCGGTTTTGACACTTACGGTACTGCCGATGATTATCATGTTTATTTTCTTCCAGGATAAGCTGGTAAAAGGAATGACAGCGGGAGCGGTAAAAGGCTGATAATTTCATAAAACTCATAAGACGATTTCACCTCTGGAGCGTGATGGAAAACAATTTTCAAACATGCCCTGGGTGGAATCGTTTGTGTACTTTAAAAGAATAAGCAGGTGGTGCGATGTTTAAAAATTTGAGAATATATTTTGAACGTATGAATTTTGACAAAAAGATGAAGTTTTTCCTGTCTATGGCGGTTGTCGTCAGTACGATGTGCATTTTGATCATTTCTACAATATCTTCTGTAAAATCCGTCCGTGAAAAGACGATGGCACTTGCTATGGAACAGATTAATACCCTGGCGGAGAATTATCAGAATGGCTTGAACAATTATAAGGCAATCGCCTGGTCAATTGTCATGGATAAAAATATTCAGGCATATTTAAAATCAAATAATGCCCCGGGAAGTAATAAAGATAAAAGCAGTGCAACAAGCGGCGAGGAAAAAGCCCAGGCTGCCCTGGCCCAGGTTGAAAATACGAACAAGGCTACTAATACACTGGCTAACGTGAAGAACCTGCAGTCGAATCTTAATTTTCTGGGGGTGGTATCGGGTAATGGCAGCTATCTGTATAAAGGGGACAATGGATTGGCCGTCACGGGTTTTTTGGAAACCTACCAGGAGGATTACGACAACAGCAGCTTTGCGGGTTATGGAGAAATGCAGTATACCTATAACAATGCTTACTTCAGGGGCAGCAAGTATACCCTCAATATCTATCAGCCCATCTATGATACCAGTTATGTAGGAAAAAAGCTGGGGCTTTTGTGCATGAATATTAATGAAACAACCCTGATTCAGATCGGCAGTAAAGCGAACCGGAAAATTGATTCTATCACCTGCCTGGTGGGGCTGGAAGGAAATGTTGTGACTTCATCCGAACCGAATTCCGTCATGGATGAGGTGGATTATAAGAATCTTCTTACAGGCACGGAGGGAAATTTTAAAGAGTCGGGGAAACTATACCTCTATAAGAGACTGGGTATTTGGGATTTTTATATGGTAATGGTGATTCCGGAATTTGAATTGTATAAGGACAGCATCATGACAATGGCGATGCTCTCCGTAGTGATACTGTTTTTAGTAGTAATCGTTTTGGTGCAGAGCAGCCGGATCGTCCACAAGGCATATCAGCCCCTGGATAAAGTGATCAGCAAGATGGACAGCGTATCGGAGGGGAAATTTGACACCCGCATTAAAGAAGAAAAAATGGGAGAGGATTTCCAGAAATTATCCCATGGATTTAATGAGATGATGGACCGCATTGTGGAGCTTATGGAGCAGGTAAAGGTAGAGCAGCATCAGATGGAACAGATTCGTTTTAATGCATTGCAATCCCAGATACAGCCGCATTTTCTGTATAATACGCTGGATTGTATCCACTGGCAGACCCTTGCCAATGGAGATCTGGAAAGTTCAACCATGGTAAAAGCCCTGGCAAGTTATTACAGGATCTGTCTGAGTAAAGGAAAGGACATTATCCAGCTTTCCCAGGAACTGGAACATATCAAAAGTTATCTGACCATCCAGAATATCCGCTATGACCATATCATCCAAAGTGATATTGCAGTAGAGGAATTGTATTTTAAGGTAAAGATCCCCAAAATGACCCTCCAGCCGTTAATTGAAAACTCTATATATCATGGACTGAAGATAAAGGAAGGTAAAAAAGGAAAGGTCACTATCCGGGCGCAGCAGGAAGGGGAGGATATCATAATTATTCTGGCTGACAGTGGAACCGGAATGACAGGGGAACAGATTGATGAAATGAATGCTTCTATCTCTCAGTATGATGAATCCTTTGGATATGGAGTGAGAAATGTGAATAAACGGATTGAGATTCTGTATGGGGAAGGATACGGGCTGCGCTACAGCTGTAATGAGCAGGGAGGCGTCACAGTGCGGATACGCCTGCCTCTGGAGCAGGAAATACAGTACAAGGGGGTACTTTGAATGTATAAAGTGTTGATTGTGGATGATGAAAAAATTATTCGGATGGGAATTAAAAATATAATTCCCTGGAATGCTATCGGGTTCCAGGAGGTATTCGCTGCCGCTTCGGGAAATGAGGCATTGAAGATGATAGAAGAACATATGCCAGATGTGATGATCACAGATATTCAGATGACGGAGATGACCGGTTTGCAGCTGATTGAACAGGTAAAAGCTATAAAGAACGATATGCGTATTGTGGTGCTCACCGGCTATGACAGCTTTGATTATGCCCGTGAATGCCTGAGGATGCAGGTCGTGGACTTTTTATTAAAGCCCATAGATGAGGATCTTCTGACTCAGCTGATGAAAGACCAGGTGGAATATCTGGATCAGAAGAATCAGGAGAAGAAGCTTGCCAGCCGTATGCAGCGTACCCAGGGGGCATCAGCCCAGATGCAGCTTGAGGAGTATATGCGGGATCTTGTACATAACTGTTTGACAGACTGGAACGGATTCCAGAATCTTCTGCTGGAGAACCGCTATGCAGAGAATCAGAAATTACAGGTTGTGATACTGGTGCCCACCCTGTACGCAGATAATCGGGATATATCAGAAAATTTCCGTGCCATGTCCATTAAAAATATCTGCATTGGCATGGTGGATGCAAGGGAAGAAGGAATTACCTTCATGGATGATGATGGGAAAATAATTCTGGCGTATTTTTCCGGGGAACAGGCAGATGAGACAGTGGAACGGGTAGAACAGCTGAATCATATTTTAAAAGATGAATTCAACAGTATGCCAAAGGCGGTGATTGGAAGCAGTGTGGAAGGATTTAAAAATCTCTATGTCTCCTATAACGATGCCAAATATCTGCTGGAGCATGAAAAAGAAAATATCCACGAGATTATCCAGTCCTATAATGCCCAGAGCAGAGTTTCCATGTTCCAGCAGATTTATATGGAGTTAAAAAATGTCATGACGGCTAATGTAGGAAACTCTGATTATGTTTTGAAAGCATTTCAGACCTTTTGTAAGGCGACAGAGTCATATAACTTATCCAGTGCCTATGTCCGCAGATGCTGCTTTGAAATAGCATCGGTACTGTATTTTTCCTATATCAGCGATTCGGGGGAAGCAACAGACAGTAAAATTAATGCGCTTCTTCAGTCCCTGCTCCATGCCCAGCGGGAGGAAGCCTGCGAGATTACCCGGAGTTATATCGTGCAGTTGTTCAGCAGGGAGGAGTTAAACATCCATGAGATTGTATCAAAGGCGAAGAAATATATAGATCAGTATCTGGGGGAAGAGCTGTCTGTGGCAAATATAGCAGCTGACCTCTATATTACGCCCAATTATTTTTCGCGGCTGTTTAAAAAGGTCTGCGGGGAGGGGTGCAACGAGTATATTGTGCGAAAAAGGATAGAAAAGGCAAAATTCTTACTGGAAACTTCAAATATGAAGACTGGAAAGATTGCCATGCTGGTAGGATACCGGGATACGAATTACTTTTCGCTGGCATTTAAAAAACATGCAGGGGTTTCGCCTACGAAGTATAGGGAGAATGTGCGGGTATAAGAACATAAAAAGAGAATGGAATGGGGGTTCCATTCTCTGAAGAAATTCCTGAAAAACTGCTTGCGTATAAACCATCCCTTTGCTATAATAAACTTACCAGCGGCAGAAAGCCGCACCATTTCTAAGATTCTGATATAAATTCCAGGGATTCTTAACAGTACGGTTCCGTACAATATTCCATTATCCTAATTAACACACTCCAGGTATTTGCATTAATATTTAAAAACAGCTATTTGTAAGCGGGGTGTTACATCATGATTGAAGTTAGAGTGCAGTGTTTTGAGGTGCCTGTTTTCTGCCGGAAAATATATAAAGATATGGAGGCAGTAGAATGAGGGACTTAAAAAATAAGGATAGGCCCCACAAAAAGCAGCATTTATGGGGGAAATACCGGATCAACAGAAAGTATAAGGATCGTCTGTTCCGGTTAGTATTTCAGGAAAAAAAGGATTTGCTGCAATTGTATAATGCAATTAATCACACCGATTATCAGGATGAAACGGGGCTTCAGATTAATACACTGGATGATGTGGTATATATGAGGATGAAAAATGATGTTTCTTTTTTGATTGGTAATATGCTGAATCTCTATGAACATCAGGCTACTTTTAATCCGAATATGCCACTGAGAGGACTGTTTTACTTTGCAGAACTGCTTCAGGGGTTTCTGGCGGAGAACGGGCAGGACATTTACAAAAGTACACTGGTTAAGATTCCGCTTCCACAATATATCGTATTTTATAATGGTATGCAGGAAGAACCTGACAGAAGGGAATTATATTTATCGGATGCCTTTTTCAACCATCAGAAAAAGGCACTGGCAAGTCTGGAATGTAAAGTAGTGATGCTGAACATTAATCTGGGCCACAACAGGGAGCTGATGGAAAAGTGCAGAAAATTAATGGAGTATGCCTGTTTTGTATCGAAAATGCGAGCATACCTGACGGAAATGTCATTGGAAGATGCAGCGGACAGAGCAGTTGCTGAGTGCATTGCAGAGGGAATTCTGGCGGACATACTGAGAAAGAATCAGGGAGAGGTGAAGCAAATGATTTTAACGGAATATGATGAAGACTGGCACATAGAGAATGAAAAAAGAGATAGTTTTGCTGAGGGAATGGAGCTTGGACAGCGTAAAGGCATGGAAATTGGACAGCGTAAAGGCATGGAAATTGGAGTTCAAAAAACGAAAGAGGAAGCCGTGAGGATTATGATTGCAATCTGTCAGGAATTTTATTTATCCCCGGGTGAGATAAAAGCAAAAATCAAAGACAAGTATCACATGACAGACAGTGAAGCGGCAGCAGCATTAGAAGCATATGAATCCCACGATAATTCTACTACATAGGAGGAGGAAATAATGAAACAGGATAATATTTTATAGATAATAGTCATTTTATTTAATGTTTTTCAATTTTCCCCTGTGTTATAGTGTTACTAACTTAAAATCTTATGAGCGTGAGGACGCAGAGGGAGAACTGTATGGGAGAATATATTCAAATTGATCGTATTGACCATCTGCTGACGCACCCCGGGAAACAAAACGAGTCTCTATTCTGATTGCAGCAAAAGAGCTGGCATATTATAATACAGAAGAAAGAACATGGATCGTGGAGGCTGCTGATTATGTCGCTTATATTGGGAAATCATCGGCGGCAGCGGATCTTCTATGCGTGGGAATTCAGATTGTTGAAGCAGAAAATATGTGATAATGTTGGAGGATATTTATGAGAAACAGAGAAGAAGCAAGAAAGAAAGCAAAAGAACTGGTAGCACAGATGACACTGGAAGAAAAAGCCTCACAGTTAAAATACGATGCGCCGCCAATTAACAGATTAGGCGTTCCGGCGTATAACTGGTGGAATGAAGCACTGCACGGTGTTGCCAGAGCAGGAACAGCAACCAGTTTTCCTCAGGCAATCGGCATGGCAGCCATGTTTGACGATGAGATGATGAAAAAAATTGCGGATACCATTGCCACAGAGGGACGTGCGAAATACAATGCATATTCCCGGAAAGGGGATCGGGATATATATAAAGGTCTTACTTTCTGGTCTCCCAATGTGAATATTTTTAGGGATCCCAGATGGGGAAGGGGACATGAAACCTATGGAGAAGATCCATACCTGACCAGCCGCCTGGGCGTTGCGTTTGTAGAAGGGCTGCAGGGTGACAAAGAGGTAATGAAAACAGCAGCCTGTGCAAAACACTATGCTGTACACAGCGGACCGGAAGCATTGCGCCATGAATTTAATGCAGTGGCGAGTAAAAAGGATATGGGAGAAACTTATCTTCCTGCATTTGAAGCACTTGTGAAAGAAGCAGAGGTAGAGTCTGTGATGGGAGCTTATAACCGGACAAATGGAGAACCCTGCTGCGGAAGCAACACTTTAATACGTGATATCTTAAGAGACCAGTGGGGATTCCAGGGACATTTCGTATCCGATTGCTGGGCAATAAAGGATTTTCATGAAAATCACAGAATTACTCAGGACGCAAAAGAATCAGCAGCAATGGCACTGAAAGCAGGATGCGATGTGAATTGCGGAAATACATACCTGCATATTTTAAAGGCTTATCAGGCAGGTCTGGTGACAGAAGAAGATATAACACAGGCTGCAGAGCGTTTGTTTACAACCAGATTTCTCCTGGGATTATTTGATGGAAGTGAATATGACGATATTCCATATGAAGTTGTGGAATGTAAAGAACATATACAGCTTGCCAGAGATGCAGCCAGAAAAAGCGCTGTTTTATTAAAGAATAACGGCGTGCTGCCCCTTAAGAAGAGCGAGATAAATACAATTGGCGTAATTGGACCAAATGCTGACAGCCGGGTGGCACTGATTGGAAATTATCATGGTACAGCGTCCAGATACATTACGGTATTAGAAGGCATTCAGGATGAAGCAGGTGATGATATCCGCGTTCTGTACTCCGAAGGCAGCGGCCTCTG
>NZ_JAWYAJ010000542.1:0-12187 GCF_034124845.1 Robinsoniella sp. | reverse complement strand
TCACCATTTTTTGTCGTAATGCCCATATTTTCAAACCTCGCATCTGTAATGCCGGTTTTTTGTAAATCCGGCAATCTAAGTTATATCAACATGACACCGGCAGTCCTTAACACCTGAACAAATTCAGACTTTATCAACCGCCGGGATAAAAAATTCATTGTTTTGGCTTGTAAATTGTCAAACCAATGTTATAAAACGGATCTTATGCCGGAATATGTACCTGCTGTGCAAAGGATGCTTTCACAACCTTACGTCCTTCTTCTAAGGATTCAATTGCTCCCATAGCTTTTAACTGCATTACTACATTTCCGAGAACGGAACCTTCAATCGGACCTGCCACTACTTTCTTACCGGTTGCTTTCGCGGTCAGTTCACATAAAAGCTGATCCTGAATACCGCCGCCTACCATATTTATACATGGTATTGTCTCGCCTGTCAATACTTCCAGACCTCTGATGGTTGCACCATATTCATTGGTCAGGCCGTTGTAAATCGCCATCGCAATTTCTCCCAGTCCTTCCGGTGTTCCCTGTCCGTGTTCTTCACAATATGCGATAACTTCTTTCATCATGTTATAGGGGGCTGTAAATCTTGGATCATTAGGGTCTATCATGAAATCCTGTCTCTTTGCTTCTCTGGAAGCCTTGATGATATCCGGGAAGGATACATCTCCCTCGAACTCACACCAGTTTTTACGCAGGTTCTGCATAATCCATAATCCGTTGATATTCTTCAGATAACGGATTTTACCTTCTACACCGCCTTCGTTTGTGTAATTATATTCAAATGATTTTTCGGTTAAAATAGGCTCATCTATTTCCATACCAAAGAGTGACCAGGTTCCACAGCTTAAAAATGCCGCATTTTTCTCTTCAAATGGAGTTCCTGCTACTGCTGATGCAGTGTCATGGCTTCCAACTGCAATCACCTTCACACCTGAAAGACCAGTCTCTTCGATTACTTCCGGACATAAATCCCCGATTACGGTTCCCGGTTTTGTCAACTCTCCGAATAACTCTTTTTTAAGACCAACTTTTTCGATCAGCTCGTAATCCCAGTCTCTGTTTTTTGCATCCAGAAGCTGTCCGGTACTTGCCATTGTGTACTCATTGTACATCCTGCCTGTGAGGAAATATCCAAAAAGTTCCGGCATAAATAAGAGGCGTACTGCTTTATCATAAATGTCCGGGCGCATTTGTTTATCAGCATAGATCTGGAACAGCGTATTGAAATTCATGAACTGGATTCCGGTGGTTGCATAAATATCTTTTAAAGGAACGATCCTGCCCACTTCTTCGATCACACCAATCGTTCTGTCATCACGGTAGTTAACCGGATTGCCGATGAGGTTGCCATCTTTATCAATTAAACCGTAATCAACTCCCCAGGTATCAATTGCAAGGCTCTGGATCGGGATTTTTTTAGCTGCTGCTTTTTTTAATCCTGTTTTTAATTCATGATATAAACGGAAGGTATCCCAATAAAAATTCTTTCCTACACGAACCGGATCATTAGCGAAACGGTGTAATTCCTCTAATTCTATTTTTCCATCCTGATATTTGCTTAAAATCATTCTTCCGCTGGACGCTCCAAAATCAAACGCCAAATTATAAATTACTTCTCCCATGTCTAGCACCTCTCATTTAAATTTTAAAATTTGTATTTTTATAATCATAGAAACCACATTAAATAATTTCTAGTTTATTCATCCTCATTTGATAAAACTTTTACACCACGCTCTGCCAAAGATTTACGCCATTCCTCCGGAATCTTGTCAGTCACAAGTATATCTCCGCTTTCCAGATTTAATACTTTTACAAAGAAGACTTCCCCCATTTTACTGCTGTCAGCCGCCAAAATCGTTGACTTCGCACTTTTGCGCATGGCGATTTTTACTTCTGCTTCCATTTCATGAGAGTCTGTGACTCCTTTTTCGATATCCACACCTTTACAGGAAATAATAGCTTTATCCACATAATAATGAGACAATACCTCCTGCGTCGCTTTGCCAACCAGGGAAAGAGATGAGTCTCTTAAATTTCCACCGGTGGATATCACCTGAATGCCTTCATTTCCGGATAATTCGATGAGAACTTCCACAGAGTTGGTGATAACCGTGAGCTTTTTCATCCTCTTAAGCTCCTGTGCTATCATCAGGGAGGTGGAAGAGCTATCCAGCATAATGCAGTCCCCTTCTTCAATCAGTCCTGCTACCTTTTTCGCAATTACCTGTTTTTCTTTGCGGTTGGTCTTTTCCCTGATTTTCAGGGGCATGTCCATTGTGATATGCTTATTCAGCACCGCACCGCCATAGGTTTTTTTCACAAAACCCTCTTTTTCTAATTTTTCCAGATCTCTTCTGATTGTTTCTTCTGTTACATTGTATTTTTGGCTGAGTTCCGCCACTAATACTCTTTGTTCTTTTTGTAAAATTGATAATATCTCATTCTTTCTCTCAATTGCCAGCATACGTGATCCCTCCAGATATTTCAATCAAATTTTAAAGCTGCAGTCCTATTATACATCATATACCTTTTTAAAAGCTACTCTTTTAATTGCTCTGGCGCTATTTGCTCCCAGTGACCTGCACTGGGCAAAGCTTGGGTAGTTGACTTCAAATACATTCTGTCCTCTATGTAAGCCTCTCATCTGCATGGCTGCACGTGAACCGATGATCCCGATACCTGCTCCTAAAATAGACTCTGATGCCGCTTCGTATGCCAGTTCATCCAAATCCTCAGATTCCAATTCCATTACTTCGTATAAGACGCCTTCTTCTTCTATGCCTGCACAGATTTCCCGAAGCAGATCTCTGTCCGGATGATTTCCACAAATTAGAATGGAAGGCTTTTTTGCAATCATCTGCTTCCTCCAAGATAAGAAAGCACCAATCCCGTGGCAACCGCATTTCTGGGACCCTCACAGCGTCTGATATTCCCCCGTCCGCAGACAATCTTATAATTGGAAAGTTCCTCCATCAGCATCTGGGGAATTTCAAAGTCTTCTGCCGAACCGCCCACCAATACCACATTTGGAATCTTCCTGAGATTCCGGTCAGGCGCAACCTGAGTCAAAGCCCGGACTGCATTACGTACAAAAACTTTTTTCTTGGCTTCCCGCCTTACAGCCGCTATTTTTTCCATTGGTATATCTTCTTCTATCTTTATGAGTTCTTCCGGATGAAGCAGTACCACATTCCCAAAATACCTGGGATCGATGGATTCCTCAAAAAACTGCATCGCTCCATTTTCCAGCCTCATATGAAACAGACTTTCCACTCTGGCCAGCGGATACTTTTTAATCTGCTCCGCCGTTGTTCTTGCAGACAGTCCAAGTTCGGTCTGAATCAGCATGGATACCAGTTCTCCTGCTCCGGCCTGATGAGTCGTTCTGACCGTTCCCTTTTCATCAATCATCGCTGCATCCGTAGAACCGCCGCCAAGATCAAGAATTGCCAGGGGCAGCTGTGTTCCCGGGGTCGTGCAGGCACCCAGCGTAGCCATCACAGCTTCCACTCCTGCCACCTTTGTATATATCCCCAGTTCCTTTTTTAACTCATCTGCAATCTTTTCCATGGGCAGCTGCCTGGTTTTAACCATTGCTGCAATACCCACTGCTTTTTCCATACACATTTCTCCTGCCAGAGAGCCGGAAATCTGTACAGGTGCCAGGGTATCCACCGCAAGTATATCTGTGATGCGAATATCCTGACCGTTCTCATCCGTCACTTTTTCCATGCCTTTTTTAATACCGGAAAGCATATTTCCCACATTTGTTTCCCGCTGCCCGCTGATATCCCGGATTTCTCCGGCACGGGAGAGGGTATCCATAATTGTATCTGCACCTGCATCAATATTAACCGTTAAAGAGGTGGTTCCTTCTATATAAATATCACCTGCAGGCAGAATATTTTCTTTTACGTTGCCGTGTGGTGTCTTGATTACTACAGCGCTTCGCTTTCCAATCAAACTTTTTGCAATGGGCGTAACCATTCTGGTTTCTTCCGGTCCAAGTTCCAGAAGTGTTGCGATTCCATAAGGATTGGACAGCATACTGATACCCTGTCCGGGAAGTGCCACTTCAATCGCCGCAAGCTTTCCAGCCGGTACACGCTCAATCTGACGCACTTCATCGATGATCGGAATTTCAATGGAAATCCGGTTTTCTACAAGAACAGCCTCATCCGCCTGAAGTATCAAACCTTTAATGCTGATGCGCCCGCTGTATTTATTAATAATTCCTGCAACCTCTTCATAACTGAAACGGCTGAGAGCTGTAAGTATATAGGGGACATCACTTTTTGCAGACGAAATCTGTTCCAGCGGCAGTAAATATCCCACTGCCTGTCCTGCTCCCGCAGGTGTGGAAGGATTGTGCCCAATCATAGAGGATTCGGTTATAATGGTTTCCGTTATGGTTTCCATCGCCGTATCCCCGATGACAGGTGCCGCCTCATTGATTCGGATCAGTTCTATCTCGCTTACCTTCCGGTCAATACGGCCCATCGCCTCCAGAAGTGCTGCTTTTATCCCGTGAACGTTTGCCACAGTGCCTTTGGTTCCTGTAGTCATGCGGGAAGCACTGGATAAAAAGCGCAGTTTGCCCTCTTGTGAAAAAGAACCGATACATACTTCAGTTGTGGAATTGCCAATATCTACACCTGCAACTATTTTCACAGAAGAATCCCTCGTTTCTCGTACACCTGTGCAGCTTCCATAACCAGTTTTGCACAGTGTACCGCTCCATATTTCTCCAATAGTTCCTTCGCCATCTCAACCAGTTCCCGCTTCGTGGAACGGTTCGGACGTAATTTATTATACATTTCCAGAATGACTTCATCGGGAACATCCACCAGTTCTCCGGCACGCTCAAAGTTCAGTGCCATGGGATCATTTCCGGCTTCCTTGGACACCTGACCCTGTTTCTTTAACATTTCCTTAGAAATTTTAATGTCATCAGCCGTAATATTTCCTTTTCGCACCTGCTCCAGGGTAATATCCGACAGTTTTTTACCTGTCTTAGAAGTAATACTTTCTGCTTCATGTTGTCCTAATGGGTATCTCATCTATGCTTCCTCCCATTCAATAATTGGTATTTCCTTGTCCACCTGTTCCGTTTCACGAATGTGCATAAGCGCTGCCTTCACCTGGAATTTTGCGCGAACCATAGGATCGTTAATGCTTTCAATGGGAGTTACCTTTTCCCCTTTTACATATCTGGCTGCATTTCTTCCTATTTTCCGGTAAGTTTCCAGTGTCATAAGGGGTGCCTGGGGAAATAATTCCAGATTTGACAACGGATAGAGGTCTCTCTGGTGGATAACAGCCGTTCCTTTCGACTGCAGTCCGATTCCAATGCCGGAACCGCTGATCTTGGCTGCTTCCAGACCCATAAAGCAAACATCTGAAGTTTTCAGTACTTTTACAACCCTTGGTACCATGCCTTCTTCTTCAATTCCCGCTTTCAGGTTCTTCAATACTTCGTTGAGATCCAGACCAACAATTGTAGCGCTGATCTCTCTCTGAAAAGCAGGTCCCACTCCGATTACTACTTCCTTTGGATTCGTTCCCTTTTTCGCCAGAGGAAAGCCGGAATAATCGGTTTTTACAACAGTATGGCTTTTTTCTGCAGATGCGGCAGACGGATGATTGCCAAGCTGTGCGATAACCGCCTTTGCAATGCTTTGTATTAACTCTTCATTTAATTCCATTCTGCCACCTCCTAAAACTGTTCCGGATCTATAATATGAGGAATTGCTTTAATTTCTTCCCAGCGTTTTCCATCCACACGATATCCGGTACCCGGTCCCATATAATCATTCGGCGTATTCACCCCGGAAAGTACATTAAAGTGCTCGTCCAGAATTGCCGATGTCTGCATATAATCTCCAATAACACGTTGTTTCAGCATATTGAGTATGCTCTGTGCCAGATCTTCAAATCCGCTGTCTGCAAGGGCTTTTACAATATCAACTCCTGTGATTCCACGCTTCATCATATCTTCTACAGACATGAGATCTGCTGCCACATCACGGGATAAGGTATCCTTGCTTCCATGTGCATATGCCACTGCTTCTACCTGTTCATCCGTAACCTCAGTGAGCCCCAGGTATTTAAACACTGCCTGAACAGCCTTACCCGCTTTCATTCTGACACGGATAACTTCTTCTTCCGTAACCGGACGAAGCCCGCCGTCTACCTGCATATCACGCTGGATTACATTATAGTCATCAAAATCTTCCGCATCAAAGTTCGAACCTGCAAATAAATTATCATAATTGGGTTCAGCCGCATAACCGGAAAAAATGAAATCCGTACCCGGCATAAACTGCAGCATTGTTCTTGCAGTTCTGCGCATATCCGAATTGGAAAAACTCTGATCATTGGAAGACGCACATTCCAGTCCTAAAAGTGCAGCTACCAGGTTTTCACCCATAACCTCTCGGATTCCAGCCGGCACGCTGGCTGCTATACCGATACAGCTGACGGAACCATTCTGAATGCCCTGTGACCCTGCTCCTTTTGTGACATAGAGACATCTGCACTCCAGATAAAGCATAGACTTTTTCTCGGTGCTTCCCATTAATACTTCGGAACCTGCTCCCGAAGTAAAACGGACTTTCAGTCCTCTGGACGCATATGCTGAATTTAAAAACGCTTTGGAATAAGGCGTATCGTCTCCGTCTACAAAGACTTTTTCCGTACCATAAACGGACAGTGTCTCTGCATATGTAGTGAGTCCCCGGATACCAAGTTCTAACTCTGTGGCTTCTTCTACCGCACACTGAGTTAATACACCTTTTCTTCCCGCCTGGGAACCGATCAGCAGTGCGATCGCATTGAACGGAGCATACCGCGCAATTCCCACCGTAGTCTCTTCTTCCGCAAATCCCCGAAGTGCACCTTCTGCCGCATCTGCCGCGATCTGTACCGGATCATCCTTCAGGTTCGTAATATGTGCCTGATTTCCCGGTGTCCTTCTGGCACGCATTTTCTGCATACCCATCATCATTTCTACCACATTCAGATAGTTGATGACTTCCACCATTTTAGCCGGTGTAATCCCGGAAACAAGTTCTAATATCTCTTTTCTGGATACATGAATATCCACGATCATGCGGGCAATATCTAAAGACGGCACTGCCATAGATCGCTCTGCTCTCTCTACATTAATCGCATATTCTGCAATAAACTGATCCAGGAAATCAAAGTCCGCTTTTTTCTTTCCATCCAGTTCCGTAATGACACCGTCTTCTACTTTTATAGAAGGTTTCGGGTCATATGGGCTTTTCATAGCAACAAAACCCATCTCCGGCCATTCATTGATAAATCCATCCATATTGACCGGGCGTTTGTCTAATGTTTCAATTCTTTTTGACCTCTTCATGTTTTCACCTTTTAACCGTTGTACCGGGTAATTGTCTGTAAAATACCTCTACTGTAAGTTTCTAAAAATTATATAAGTATTATACTACAAAGTGATGTGGTTTTGCAAGTTTTCTTTTTGTTTTTTGTTGGTTTTATTTGTTTCCTGGGATTTTTTTTGAAGAACGGAATTAGAATTTGTTTGGTTTTTTGCAGAAATAAAAAAAGCCTACCCTGTTCACAACAACAAGGTAGGCAGCGTCCGTTAAGGACAAACCCTTATTATAAGGATAACTACCTGACTTAGGGCGGTTATTCCTTTTATGTTTCATATAATATTACTTTTGAGTCCAATTGTCAAATGCAAAACTTGTGTTGGCATCTTGTAAATTCATATGGGAATACGATAGGCATGTTTTATTCCTCAATCACCGGCATCCTTTTAATCCTGCCATCCGTAAAAATATCATACTCATCATAGCAATGGGTACTGAATTCACTGATAACTGCCCCTTCTCTTCCTGCCTGGAACCAGTGCCTGGTATTGGGATACAGGGTATATTGTTCTCCCTCTTTTAAGCAGATCTCATGAAATACGGTAAATCCTGGCTGATCCGGTAAAAGTTTGGCTTTGATATCTTCTGTTGGAACTCCTTCCACATATAGGTATACTTCTCCCTTCCTGCATCGGAAGGTCTCCTCTTTCCCCTCATAATTATACCCTACGGATGGGTGAAGATGCTCCGGGCAGGTCTGGTGGGGGAGCAGCACCATTTCTTTTGAACAGCAACGGTCCGTATTTATGTACACTACACTTTCCAGACCAATCCGGTAGATATCATTTAACCCGAAATCCGCCACCTCGATCCGTTCTACTTCTTCCGGTGTCAAAACAATATTTGCTTTCTTATAATATTTTAATGCCTGTTCCTTAACTTCCTGATAAACCCTCTTATTCATAATTGTTTTCCTTTCCTGATGACAAAGCCTGTAGTTTCCTATTTCTACCCATCAGGAAAATCACACTTTGCGGTGTGTTCATCTGACGAATATGATTTTTCTGTTACCTGACATACTCTGGTTTTTTTACGAAATATAGGTTGACTCTCAATACCGCTATTTGTTATAATTGAATTAATAAAGAGTTTTTATTTATATGGTGCCTGTTTTTTTCTTCTGTAACATTTTAATGGAACTATTTTGTAAATTTATTTTACTAAATTTTATTAAAAGCAATATACTAATGGAGGGCAATACCTTGCGTAAAGGAGTTAATCACACAGATGTCAAAAATACAAACCGCGGCATTATACTGCAGCTGATCGCTTCGGGAAAAGACTATTCCAGGGCAGCGATTGCCTCTAAAATTCATTTATCCAAGATGACTGTGACGAACATCGTAAATGAACTGATCGAGGAACACTATGTCTGTGAATCTCAGATTGAGGAAAACACCAATATCGGGAGAAATCCGGTACAACTGGATATCGCACCGGACGCCCCTAAGGTCATTGGAATTTACCTGTCCCGGGATGCGGTTCACTGTATCCTGACAGAGATAACCGGCAAAATCTTATATCACCAATTTACCCCTTTCTGTGAAGAGACTGCTAATACCCTCACACAGAAAATCATAAAGCTAATTCAGGATGCTTCCGCCGTGACAACCGATACCATCCTTGGAATCGGTGTTTCCTCCATCGGACCTCTGGATGCGGAAAAAGGAGTCATTTTAAAACCCACAAATTTCTTCCATATCTCAGACTACTCTATTAAGGCTATCCTGGAGGACTGCTTTCAGATGCCGGTATTTGTCAACAATGATATGAACGCATCGGCACTTGCCGAAAAGCTGTTTGGAATGTGTATAGATACCAAAAACTTTGTCTATCTGGGCATCTCCAATGGCATTGGATCGGGCATTATATCGGATGGGAAGCTGTTTCAGAACAAAAGCGGCTTTGTGGGAGAAATCGGACACATGGGCATTTATTATGAGGGCGCTCTGTGTTCCTGCGGAAGAAGGGGCTGTCTGGAAGCCTATATTAACATGCCGGTAATTCTGGAAAAATTGCGGCTCGCCAGCAATGACCCTTCCCTCACCTTCTCCGATTTTATTTCCGTCTCTAAACAGGAGGCATGTCATGAAATTTTTCAGGATATGGCTGAAAAACTTTCCTATGCAATTATAAATACCTGCAATATGATGGATCCTCAGATTATTATACTGGGGCATGAGGGCTACTACCTGCCGGATCGTTACGTATCATACATCCAGCAGGAAGTAAATGCCAAAATACTGGCTGCCAGCCACAAGTATATTTCCATTCGAAAATCCAGTTTTGGTATGAAAACTCCGGTAATCGGCAGCGCCTGCTGTCTGTTAAACGAATTTTTCGCCGGACATTTCTTTACTCCAAATCATTTGAAGGGCAGCCGTTGAATTCGGCTGCTGCTTCAGCCATGGCTCTGACATTTTCAACAGGAGTATCATAAAACATATAGTCACTGGCTGCCAGAATGTGCTTTCTGCCCAACCGTTTTGCCGTTTCCAGAATACGAAAACTTATTTCTTTAATTTCCTCTGGTGTACCCAAAAGAAGTTTATCCAGTCCGATATTTCCTCTGGTGCAGATCTTGGGGTCTAATTTTTCAAATGCATCTTCTATAGACTTTACATTTCCAACCGGTTCTTCTGAAAGTGTTTCAAACAAATCAATCCCCATTTCGTTATAAAATCCAAGAGAAAGCATTGGCTCGATCTTGGAGCAGATATGGGTATACACCAGCAGCCCGTTCTTATGAGCCATTTCGGTGACGACTTTCGAGTAGGGAACCAGATAATCCCGGTAATACTGTGGGGATATTAATTCCGAACCGGGTCCTCCCAGAAAAACAAAGTCCGCTCCCCCTTTTGAAACCGCCAGAAGCAGCCTTTCATCAAGCTCTAAGATCTTATCCATCAGCCTTTTAAAAATATCCGGACAAGTGAGTGCAAACACGGCAGTATCTACTGTATTTGGAAAACAAAGCAGCTCATAGGGCTGCATCGGCCACTGCAAATCCAGGGCGCTGTCTTCTCCCACTATTTTGCGTATATGTCTCACTCCCTCTGTAATTGGGGAAAAATCTTTCACCTCTAAAAGACAGTCCAGATAATACTCAAATATTTCAAGTTCCTCTTCTTCCGTAATAAAATATTTTACAGCCAAAGCACCCTTTCCTTCATCTTCAATGATTTCTGATGTAAGAGAACCCAGCGCTGTAATTAACTTTTTATGGGTTAGCCTTCTATCCGCTGTTTTTCCCGGTCCGCACACATTTTTCATCTGCAGCTTCGGGGTGAGTTCGTGCAGCTGCGGCAGTTCATAATTGTAAAGCGGGATTACGTCAAACATCTCCCAGGCATTCCTGGTATCCTCAATTGTGGTATCTCCAATCCAGGTTTTCTCTGCAATCTTCGTATCAAATCCTGCGCCTGCCCCGATCTGCGGCGAGCACAAAAATCTCTGCCCGCCGTTTTTTACATAATCGATTAAAATTTCTCTTTTTGTCATACTTATACCCCTTGCATACCGCAGACGGGTCTGCGGTACTGCTTCAATAAAAAGTATGGAACGCTTTTTGTTCCATACTTATACCCCTTGCATACCGCAGACAGGTCTGCGGTACTGCTTCAATAAAAAGTATGGAACGCTTTCTGTTCCATACTTATGCCCCTTGCATACCGCAGACGGGTCTGCGGTACTGCATTATCCCCAAATAATATTTTCAGCCTGCTTTAAAAACATACCTTTATAGAACGGAGCGCATATTTGGGCAGTGCCGCCCTCACTTCACATCCATCTACTTCAACCGCTGATTCTTCACATTCTTTTTCTGTCAGACAGGTAAATCCTGCAGATAACGGTTTTTCTAAAAATTTAAGGCTTACCCTTTCCTGGACATCACTGCAGCTATACACCCGGACTACCACAGCATTGCTTCCATCTTCAGCTGCTTTGACAGAAGAAATCTTTACATTTCCGGTAACTTCCATGAAACTTTCTTTTTGTTTTGCCGTGCCTCCATGAATCGTACCCGACATTGCATAAATAGGATGCGAGAATCGGATTGCTGCCTTTAAGAAATTTTCTCTGCTGTAATCCTTTTCGATACCTATGCCAATATTGATAAAATGTTCTCCCAGATCCGGATACGGATCCGGATCAAATGATCCCCTTACCAGATCCACTGACAGCACCTGGTTTTTGCCCCGGTAGCCGTATTTGCAATCCGTTGTCACCATTATTGCGGTATCTCCGATTTTCGGGATTGGGGCTCCATAGTAAATGGCGGGAACGTCATGACCCAGTTCTTTTCTTAAAACGGAACCTGCCGGTATATCATAGAGGAACTCTTCCGCTTCATAGCCAAAAGGTGTATAGAACTGAAGCTGTGGGATTTTCTTATTTTTCTCTCCTGTTTCCAGCCAGTCCAGCTTTATTTTGTAGCGAATTAAGGTATCGCCTGCATTTAAAATGATCTTGACCTTCAGCCTGAATTTTTCATATTCCATTTCATAAACCAGGTACCGGTTCAGACCCGTGAGTTTTTTACCGGTCACCTTGACAAATGCCTCTTCATTGACATCTGTGATTCTGGAATACCGTCCAACGATCCATGCGGTCATTTCCTCGGTATCACTTTCTTCTACGTATCGGAAATAAGCCGATGGATTCTGCTCATCTATCAGTTCTTTTCCGCCGTTTAAACCGGCGAAGGATAATAATTTCATGGTTCTGGTATCAAATACCGCACGGACCTGATCGTTTTCCAGAATA
>NZ_JAWYAJ010000541.1:6218-9004 GCF_034124845.1 Robinsoniella sp. | reverse complement strand
TGACATGTGCGAATGCGGCGGTATTCTGAAAATAGATGGAAAAGAGGAGCATTTCCAGGTACATGAATCTCAGGAGGAAGATGATGACCGCACAAGAATCTATCATGGAACAGAGATGGATGGTGCGATTATGTATGGGAAGCCGGGCAAAAAACCGCCGATGTGGCTTCATAGCATTATGAAAAATGAGATGAGGTATTTCAATGGAATTATGCATGGAGAATCAGCGGATGATGAATTCAGGCCGCTGCTTACCGGGGAGGCGGCAAAGGCAGCTATTGCAACTGCGGATGCCTGCACAAAATCAAGGCTTGAGGACCGCAAAGTGAAACTTGTTGAAATAGTAGAGGGCTCAATCGTATCAGAGAAGAATAAATATCAGGAGGAGTAAGTTATGGGAAGATTTGGGAAGAAAGCAATGGCAATCGCACTGGCATCAGCAGTCATGGTTACACCTTTAGCTGTATGTGCGACGGAAGAAAATCAGGAACAGCGACAGGTAACGCAAGGAACAGAGGAGATAGCCGTTATAGATGACGGTCAGGAAACAGTTGCTACAGACGAAGCACAGGCAGATGAAGCAACTGCTATCACTGTTGAAGGGGGGGAGACAGCCGAAGAGGGCAGCGCAAAAATCCCGGAAGGCATTCTGTTGGAAAAGAGCAATGTTGATATAGCCGAAGGGCAGGGATACAGTCTGGACCAGGAGGCTGGCGCCGAATATGTAAAGGCAATGACCCAGGGTACAATAATCCTATCCTATAAATCAACAAGTGAAAATGGAATCCAGTCTCTGTTCAGCGTAGGGAACAGTACCAAGGGCAATCAGGACAGGCATTTCCATATCTATATAACAAACTCTGGCGGCGTAGGCATAGAACTTAGAAACACGGACGGTGTCTTCAAATATACATTGGACAGACCGGCGTCAGTGCGTGCTCTGTATAAAGGAGAACGGGTATTCAATACGGTTGCATTAAAAGCCGATGCGGCAAATAAACAGTACAAATTATTTGCAAATGGCGAGCTTCTCGTAACACTGGATAAAGACGCGTTTAAGTTTATCAGTGACATTACAGGTGTAGATAACGTTACATTAGGCGGCACGAAGAGGCAGGGGCAGATTGCATATCCGTTCGGGGGAACGATTGGTGACGTTAAGGTATATAGTAATGCACTGTCCGACGAAGAATTGATCCAGGCAACAGGAGTGACCACATATGGTGAGAATATATTCTATGCCGGGGATGCCACTGAATCAAATTACTTCCGAATACCGTCATTGCTGACTTTAAGCACAGGTACCGTTATCACTGCTGCTGATGCAAGGTATGGCGGCACCCACGATTCAAAAAGTAAGATAAATATTGCTTTTGCCAAAAGCACTGATGGCGGAAATACATGGTCTGAGCCGACACTGCCGTTTAAGTTTGACGATTACATAGCTAAAAATATAGACTGGCCAAGAGACTCTGTAGGGAAAAATGTGCAGATCCAGGGAAGTGCATCTTATATAGATCCGGTATTGCTGGAGGATAAGGTTACTAAAAGAATTTTCCTGTTTGCAGATCTGATGCCCGCGGGTATCGGAAGCTCCAACGCTTCTGTAGGCTCTGGCTTTAAAGAAGTGAATGGCAAAAAGTATCTAAAACTCAGATGGCATGAGGATGCAGGCAGCGCATATGACTACACGATCCGCGAAAAAGGAGTAATATACAATGATGTTACCGACCAGCCAACAGAGTTTCGGGTAGATGGAGAATATAATCTTTACCAGAATGATACGAACCTGACCTGTAAGCAGTATGATTACAATTTTAGCGGGACGAATTTAATTGAAAGCAAGACAGATGTTGATGTAAACATGAACATATTTTATAAAGATTCTGTATTCAAAGCATTCCCGACCAACTATCTGGCAATGAGATATTCTGACGATGAAGGGGCAAGCTGGTCAGATTTAGATATTGTCAGCAGCTTTAAGCCGGAAGTCTCCAAATTCCTGGTAGTGGGCCCAGGTATCGGAAAACAGATATCTACAGGTGAGAATGCGGGAAGGCTGCTTGTGCCTTTATATTCTAAGTCTTCAGCAGAGCTTGGGTTTATGTACAGTGACGACCACGGGGACAACTGGACCTATGTGGAGGCGGATAACCGTACAGGCGGCGCGACAGCCGAAGCGCAGATTGTCGAGATGCCGGATGGTTCACTTAAGACGTATCTGCGAACAGGTTCCAACTATATTGCCGAAGTTACCAGCATTGACGGAGGAGAGACATGGAGCGACAGAGTACCGCTGCCGGGAATCAGCACCACCTCTTATGGGACACAGCTATCAGTCATTAATTATTCACAGCCTATAGACGGGAAGCCGGCAATCATCTTATCTTCGCCAAATGCCACAAATGGACGTAAGAACGGGAAAATATGGATTGGGCTTGTCAATGATACAGGAAATATCGGAATAGATAAGTATTCGGTAGAGTGGAAGTACTCCTATGCGGTAGATGCGCCTCAAATGGGATATTCCTATTCCTGCCTGACAGAGTTGCCTGACGGTCAAATAGGTTTATTGTATGAAAAGTATGATTCCTGGTCACGGAATGAATTACATCTGAAAGATATACTGAAGTATGAGAAATATTCAATCAGTGAGCTGACGGGGCAATCTTCGGGAAATTAATGGCCAGAGAGAATAACACAAACTGTCTGCAGGCAAGCCTGTGGGCAGTAACAAGTAAACAGTAAGGAGGAACATGGCAATGTGCAAATTAGAAAAATATAAA
>NZ_JAWYAJ010000541.1:1772-6208 GCF_034124845.1 Robinsoniella sp. | reverse complement strand
TTTTATGCCTGCTATGATGAAGGAGGGAAGGTAAGTCCCAAACGTGTTCGAGCCCTTACTCAATATTTTATTGAGAAAGGCGTAAAAGGAGTCTATGTAAATGGATCATCAGGGGAGTGCATTTATCAGGATGTTGAAGAGCGTAAGGAGATTATTGAGAATGTGATGGAGGTTGCTAAGGGAAAACTGACGGTTATCAATCATGTTGCTTGCAACAATACGGAGGACAGCATGAACCTGGCAAAGCATTCTGAGGGCGTGGGAGTAGATGCAATTGCTTGTATTCCCCCCATTTATTTCAGATTGCCCGAATATTCGATTGCTGCTTATTGGAATATGATCAGCGATGCGGCTCCAAACACAGATTTCATTATATACAATATTCCGCAGCTTGCCGGCACTGCGCTGACAATGAGCCTATTGGCAGAAATGATGAAAAACCCAAGAGTCATAGGGGTGAAAAACTCTTCTATGTCTACACAGGATATCCAGATGTTCAAGGCAGCAGGAAAAGCGGCAAAGGGTGAGTTCGTTGTATTTAACGGTCCTGATGAGCAGTTTGTTGCCGGCCTTGCAATCGGAGCTGACGGAGGAATTGGAGGAACATATGGGGTAATGCCTGAGCTGTTCCTGAAATTAAACGAAATGATTGAAGCAGGGAAAAAGAACTCAGCAACAGAATTGCAGTATGGCATTAATGAAATCATTAGTAAGATGTGTTCAACACGCGCCAATATGTATGCTGTTGCAAAAGAGATTCTACGTATCAATGAGGGGGTAGATATCGGAGGTGTCCGACTCCCTCTGGAAAATCTTCAGGAAACCGATCGAGATATTGCCCATGAAGCAGCTTCCATAATAGAGACGGTGAGGAAAAAATATCTGTAATTGTATGAAAAAAGCCAACGTCTTATGGTGTGATGTTATATTTTCAAGTAGGTATTCGTATAAATAGTCACGTATTCTCTTTACCATCTTCAATGACACCCGGGATATTCATGTCCAGTTACAGGATTTGTGTGGGATTAAATTATCTGCGAATTTTAAAAAAATAGCGAGGCAGCACAATAAACAAGCAAAAGAGCCATCATGGTATTTACCAGCTTAGTATGTTTGGAGAAGAATTTACAAAATGCCGATCCAAACAAAGCCCATATAAAAGAACCGGAAGCACCAATTAACGAGAGTATGACAGTAAATGCTATCAATGCCGAAACAGAATGATAGACCGGCAAGATATAAAGCGACATAGCACTAATTGCATAAATGTAAATTTTAGGATTGGCAAATTGCAATAACATCCCTGAAAGAAAGCTGGCTTCTTTGCCGCCGTCAGCATTTAAATCGGAAGAACTTTTCAAAACTTTCCACGCAAGGTATAGCATATAAGCAGCGCCTAATATCTGCATAGCAATTTTTATTTTGGGGAGGTACGAATACAGTGTTGCACTAAAGGCGGTACAAACAGACATAACGACTGCAAATCCTACCAGTATTCCGAGATTAAAGGGAACACTCCGACGGAATCCTAACCTTATTGCATTGCTCATGGAAAGCAGATTATTTGCACCTGGAGTGTAAGCCGTAATAAAACAATAAATAAAAAAATCATATAAATGGAACATATTAACCTCTTTCTACTTCAACAGTGATAAATAACCACTTATGAAAATTATAAGTATGATAATTAGAAGGATATAGCCGATGTACATCTTGAATATAGCGCCATTCCTCTTTACAAACCTAAATCAAAATTGTATAATAGTACAAAATGAACATTATATTGGATATGTACGATATAATAATACAACTAGTACATTATATTGTCAATAGAGAGGAGCGATTTTTTTTGGATTCCATGAATATGATTGTTGCCAAAAATATTAGGCGGCTGCGTGAAAATAACAAGTTAAGTATGGACGAACTTGCAAAGTTAAGTGGTGTTAGTAAGAGTATGCTTGCACAAATTGAACGTGGTGACGGAAATCCGACTATTTCTACATTGTGGAAAATTTCAAACGGAATGAAAGTGCCATTTGATGCTTTAACAATTCGTCCAAAGTGCCTATATGAGATTGTAAAAACATCGGAAATTCAGCCTTTACTTGAAGATGGAGGAAAGGTAAAAAACTATTCTATTTTTCCAGATAATGAGAACCGCAGATTCGCAGTATATTATCTGGAATTAGACAAGGGCAGTTATTGGGAATCTGAACCACATTTAAAGGGAACCACTGAATTTATTACAATTTTCACTGGTAAAATTGAGATTTATTCCGACGGTCAAAAGTTTATAGTTGCTAATGGTGAGAGCATACGATTTAGAGCAGATACCGTTCATTCATACAAAAATGTAGGCAATGAATCTGCAATGCTGCACATGATCCTTTTCAACCCCTAATTGTTTTCCTGAGAGAAAAATACTAAATATATTTGAAAATATTTAACCAATTCTTATCCTGTAAATTCTCAAACCCCTGATTTATCAGGGGTTTGAGATATATAGATGGAATAGCAGTCTTTTATTATCTTTGTCATAAATGATCTCTTCGACTAACGATCTCATAAAAGCCCCTTTTACTTCATAGTCTATAGCAGGATTTTTAACAACATCGTATACTTTTTGTATACACTTTTTTACATCTTCATTTGAGAGAACCTGAGGCTCAGACGGAGTATAGGAAGCAATCATTTTTTCTATTTCTTCACGTTCATTTTTTATTCTGGATTTATTTTCTTTATATTCTTCTAATGTATCAATTTCATTTTCATAGGCAAGTTTGATTCGTCTTTCACGATTGTTTAACTTTTCTAATTGTATTTTTAACAGATCTAACTCGTTGTCATCACTGCGATTATCTGGCAAAGTATATCTATATTCAAAATTCATTCCATTCAATACGCTTTCAAAATATCGGATTACACCTTCATATAGCTTTTTCTCAGATATGCACATAGATCCGGGATGCATTCCCTTGCTATACTGCCAGCATTGAAAAAATCCATTTCCGTTACTTTCTCTTTTGTTATAAGCAAGAGTAGAACCACATATAGGGCATCTTATAAGTCCGGAAAGCCAATGCTGGCAAGTTGATACACTTCGGCGTTTTACAGGTCGAAATTCACTGTTTAAACGAGCTATGCGGGCTTCATATTGTTCTAAACTAAACCTTACTTCGTGTGTCCCCATAAATTTATTACCATTCCATATTACTATGCCGGCATAAAAAGGATTTTTTAAAATATATTCGATACTTCGTTTCTCAAATGTATTTCCCCGCTTTGTTCTATATCCCATGGCATTTACTTTTCTGGCAATACTGGTAGGTTCCAAATGAAGATTATCATATTGGTTACAAATATATTCTACGATTTTAAATTCTTCTTCATTGATAACGAAAGGTCTGCCGTCGCTTACGGCATTATACCCCAGACAAGGAGCAGCCTGATAGCCTCCGCGCAGGGCTTTTTCTGTCATTCCTCTGACAACTTCACCAGATAGGCGAATAGAGTAGTATTCATCCATCCACTCAATGATTCTCTCTATCAAACTGCCAAATGGTCCTTCAATCAATGGCTCAGAGATACTGACAACATCAATATTACATTGCTTACGTAAAAGTGATTTATAAACGATGCTTTCTTCCTGATTACGTGCAAATCGACTAAACTTCCAAACTAATATTACCTGAAAAGGAGCTGGCTTTTGTTTGGCATTTGATATCATTTTCTGGAAAGCTGGCCTTTTGTCGGCATGCCGCCCTGAAATTCCATTTTCTATATAAATATGTTCCGGTGAAACCATTATTTTATTTTTCTTTGCATATTCGAGCCCCAAGCGTTTTTGAGCATCTGGAGACAATTCCTCCTGTTTATCTGTAGACACACGAATATAGAGTGCACCTTCTTGGTAATTATCTGTAGAAGGATCATCTTTCATTAAATCACCTGTCCAATCAAAACTGCCTATACAGCGGTTTTCTCTATTTCATTCCTGTATCAGAATTATTCTTTTCTCTTACAAACCCAATACTCATCATGGCACGGTCAACAACTTGTATAAGTATTTTTCTCCCTTCTTCTATTGGCAATGTATCAAGATTCACCCATTCTCCATTTACTTTTATTTGGCTGACTACTTCCAATGCCATAAACCCACACCTCCATGTTTCATGCATCTACTTGTTCAATTCTATGCCCCACTGGTTGTACTTGTTGCAAGTATGTTTAATATTTTTAACTTGAGATCTAAGCCGGGGTATTTTGTTTCTGGACGGCGTTTATTACTTTACGGAGAAAATAAGGAAAAAACAACTGAAAAAATAATGTTTGGCATTGGGGCGTGCGATGTTATTCATCAATAGATCCTATCAATGGGAGGATTAGGGACTGATTATAAGAACAGGAATGGTTCACAGACAGAAATGATATTAGCA
>NZ_JAWYAJ010000541.1:0-1762 GCF_034124845.1 Robinsoniella sp. | reverse complement strand
CTTTTTGGACCTTATCGAAAGAAGAATTTACAGTACTTTTTCCCCATTCAGGATCACCTTATTGGGAATGTTACTGTTTAAACGAAGACACGTGGAACAGTTAGCGGTGCGAACTAAAAAAATCGCAGGAGATTTAGGGTGTATCTGGGTTCCAATTCATCAGATGTTTGATGATACTGTGAAGTTGCGTGAGCCGGAATATTGGTTTTGGACAACGGTATCCATCCCACCGAAAACGGACATGGACTCATTGCAAGAATGGATGGATACTATGGACGTTAATTTATCCGGTTATTTTACATAATATAGTCAATTGCTTTAGAGCGTGTTATAAAATTGCTTTCTGGCAGCTGTGCGTCATACTTTGTAGGAGATTTGTCCCGGATGAAGGGCACGTAGCGGGCTATGTAACCTGAATTCGGGGCAAATATACCGCAGAGTGGGGCGTGCAGATGGCGGGAAAGAATTCTCTTCATCAGAATACCATTGTTCTAATGCAATAGGATCAAACTTTGTTGGATTAATCACAATAGCATCCCTCTTTATTATTTCAAAAACAGAGGGATTATTCATTAAAAATATGTGCGTTGTAGAACTAGGGCAATATAGAAAGGCCTGCCGGTTAATACCAAATTTCAGCCTTTTTAATATCAAATAAGAAGTTCACCATCTACGGTTTTGCGGCAAGTTTCTTTTGGAGCGGATTCGTCCGATTTGGATGAGAATGAGCTTTACCCTACTCATAGCCCAGATGCCATATCTGGGCTATATTTAACATCATTAATGCTTTTATTATATAGTTTAGGGAAAAAGCAGTTAGTAAATCGTAAAAAATAGCACAAATTAGAATATTTTTCCACTCCAATAAAAAACACTGGTTGATATAATGATAATAGAATAGAAATGTATGCAGCGGGGATATAGAAAATGCCTGCTTTGTGGCCGTTGCTATTAATCACAGAAATTGGAAAGCAATAAACCAATCTTCAGAGAAAGGGAAAGTGGATGAAAAAACTAAAGAATATGGGGCTTGCCAGGAAGTTTTCTGTCACAATGTTATTCAGCCTGATACTGCCACTGGTACTTCTTTTCAGTATCATGAACAGTGTTATTGCCAGAGAATTTATGGAGAAGCAATATGAAAAGGAGCTGGAAGTATTAAAACAGTCGAAGCCCAGCCTGGAAAATGTGCTGGAGGATACTCAGACTTTATCGAGAAATATTGTGGGAAACAAAGAAATTCAGGCATTGTTGGAGGTATATGAGAAGTCAGGTGTGGTGAATGAGGAGACCCTGAGCAGAGCTAAAGTTTACATTGAAGAAATGATCTATACGAAGCGATATATTTCCTCCCTGTCTCTATTCACCAAAGGAAAGACCCTGTATCAGTATGGAGGATATTATAAGAGCGAAGATATCTTTGAATTGCCGGAGCTGGAAAAGGAGCTGGTCGAACTGGATGGAAAACCCATGTGGGATTCTGCCAGAATGCATGGGGGATATATGGCTGGAAAAGGGAACTGGCCCGTGGTGTCTGTATACCGTATTATCAATCATCTGTATCGTCTGACTCCTGTTGGAGCAGAAAGAATCAGTATTAGTGAAGAATACCTTTGCTCGTTATATGCGTCTGCGGAGCCATCAGAAGAAGAGCAGGCATACATATTTGATGAAGATGGAAGAATTGTCTCTGCCAGAGAAAAAGAATTGCTAACAGAGAATGTTTCAAAAGAGATTATAGACAGAGCAATTGGACAGGATG
>NZ_JAWYAJ010000540.1:0-4262 GCF_034124845.1 Robinsoniella sp. | reverse complement strand
TACAATTTCATCACGGCTTCCGTAGTTAATGGCAATTTGAAAATTCAGTCCTGTATTATTTTTTGATGTCTCCTGCAAAGACCGCATACTAGCCTGTAAATCCGGATCTAATGCTGAGGGATCTCCCAACATTCGCACCTTCATATTATTTTTCTGAGCAGTCTTAATACAGGTCTTCGTATAACTGCGAAACAGCTTCATAAGAGAAGACACCTCTTCGCTTGGACGGTTCCAGTTCTCAGTTGAAAACAGATATACCGTCAGATATTTAATTCCCATATTATAAGCGTCCTCGCAAATAACCTCCAGGTTCTTTGCACCTCTTACATGCCCGTAGTTTCTGGGCATTCCTTTGCTTTTCGCCCATCTTCCATTTCCATCCAATATAATTGCCACATGCTGTGGTATTGCCATATTTATTCTCCCTCCTGCGCCTATCCATCACAGGACAGCTCGAACCTGCCATTTATAGACCTTTTTCCATCATATCACAAAAAAGGGGACTGTCAAGAAGCCCCCTTCTATTATTTATAAAATTATAATAATTAAACCGTTAAGATTTCTTTGGACTTTTCTTCAACTGCTTTGTCCACTTCCTTGATATATTTATCTGTCATTTTCTGAGTTTTGTCTTCTAACTCTTTGATTTCATCCTCAGACACATCCTCTTTCGCAAGTTTCTTAAATGCATCATTTGCGTCACGGCGAATGTTACGGATTGCAACCTTAGCAGCTTCACCTTTTTTCTTCACATCTTTAACCAGTTCTTTTCTGCGCTCTTCCGTTAATTCCGGGAATACAAGGCGAATTATCTTACCGTCATTATTCGGATTAATTCCAAGATCAGAAGTCATGATTGCTTTTTCAATGGCCTTAACAAGGGTTGCATCCCAAGGCTGAATCTGAATCATTCTGGCTTCCGGAACGGTAATATTACCAACCTGCTGAAGGGGTGTCGGGGTTCCGTAATAATCTACCTTAATCTTATCCAATACATGTGGATTCGCACGTCCGGCTCTGATCGCTCCAAACTCTGATAACAGGTTATCATAAGATTTTGTCATTTTTGTGTCGTATAACTTAATTCTTTCATCCATTTTTCATTCCTCCTGATTTTTTATATTTTACTTTATACTTTTAGTTGAATTTATTACACATTTTTTAACAGCTGTGGTTGTAGTACTGTTTTAGCCTGTGATAATTATACCGTTACTCTTGTACCTGTAATCTTCCCTTTTGCGGCATTCACAATGCTGTCCTTCTCGTTTAAGCCAAATACAAGCATTGGCATTTTATTCTCCATACAGAGAATGGATGCCGTCATGTCCACAACAGCCAGTTTCTGGTCAATTACTTCCTGAATAGAAATCTCATCGTATTTCTTAGCATTCGGATTGTCCTTTGGATCGCTGTCATAAACACCATCTACAGCCTTTGCCAGCAGAATCACATCTGCTTCAATTTCAACGGCACGGAGTACGGTTGAAGTATCAGTTGAAAAATAAGGATGTCCGGTTCCTCCCGCAAAGAAAGAAACAACTCCTTTTTCAAAATATTTATTCACACGATCCTTAGAGAATAGCTTTGTAAAAGAACCGCATGCAAATGGCGTTAAAATCTGTGTCATAATTCCAACGGAACGGAAAATTTCTGAAACATAAATACAATTCATAACAGTTGCCAGCATCCCGATCTGGTCTGCCTTCGTGCGGTCAATTGTCTCACTGGAACGACCTCTCCAGAAATTACCACCGCCAATTACAATTCCAACTTCAATACCATCATCTACTAATTGCTTTACCTGATTCGCCACTTCTGTTACGGTTGGCTCATCAAACCCTGTTTTCTTACTTCCGGCTAACGCTTCGCCGCTGAGTTTCAGTAATACTCTCTTCATCTTTGCACCTCTGCTATATTTTTTCTTTCCAGCAGGTCATTGACCCGAGTAGAATCTTCGATGATAGTATAGCATACTTTGGGGGATATGTAACGTTGTTTTTTGGGAAAATTTTTTGCATAAGAAAGGAGCATTACTCTATAGATGATTAACCAACTACTTCATAATGCCCTGAAATCTTATAAACATTTATAATTTAAAATAAAATACCATTTTAAATGCTCCTACATTAATCATTCCATGTATTATTCCCTGTATAAGTTATACTAAATGTCAAACTCCCTAAATACTTACCAGCTTTCTTATCCTTTTTAGCATCTGCTGATAAATTAGCACTTATTGTAGACTGTTTTGTTGTAGTATCAGTACTTTCAAGTTTTAACAGTTCAGTAGATGTAGTTACATCACTAGAATTCATTTGTAATCCCATTTTATATTTTTCAGAATCACTAGGAGCGTCTTTATCTTTTAAACTCATTTCTATTTGAGCAGTAGTAGCTTTTACCAAAACAGTTGATCCTTCAGCTAAATTTATATCTTTTGCATCAAGTACTAGATTAGTGTCCTCATCTGTAAATTCTGCCGGAATAATTATTGTATATGTCTCCGGTACAACACCTTTAACTATTGCCTCTCTAGATGCATTTCCTTCACTTTGTGTTACATTACCGGTTTCCGCAAACACATTCATACTCATCCCCATCAACATAACTCCAGCTAACCCAAACGCCAATAATCTTTTTTTCATCATGATAAATTCCTCCTATATTTTACATTATTTATTCATAGACTACATTAAATCTCAAACCACCATGATACTTCCCAGCCGGCACGATCTCTTGTTCATTCAGCGATACAATCCTTGCCTTTTGGCTATCCTTCGTCTGATCCAACTCTATGCGATTATCCCCTTTACTTATCAACTTTCCTTCTATATATAATTGATATTTCCAGGTTGTATCTTCATCGCCGTCCCGCATCAGAACAAAGCAATCTGTTTCATCATCTGCCCAGTCCCCATCAATTTCAAGATATGCTTTTTTATCTTCCACATCTTTTATAAAAGAGGTCCCGATCTCAAAGTCCGTACTTTCATTAATCATCACTTCCGAAGGTATTTTAATAGCATAGTATGGCGAATGAATATCATACGAGCCATCTTCTTTTTTCTTTTCTATTTTACTATCTAATTCCTGCGCTGTGATTTTCTCTGTTTCGGTCTTTGCCGCTTTCACTTCATTTCGTACTTCTGACTCCTGTTGGGCACTGTCTTTTTCTGGTATTTCACTTTTTTCTTTTGTACTGCCAGCTTCCTGCACGTCACTTTCTGTTTCCGTACATGGCTCAGTCTCTAAACTCTTTTCAGCTTCTGTTTCTGTTTCTGAATCCGTATGGGAATTCCCGTTTGTCTCTTCTATGGTTTTTCTCTCATCCTCAGTCACCTCTTCCACATCATTAAGAATCTGCTCCGTCGAAAGTTCTGACATATTCTCTAATGCATCTGTCACTTCTTCCGGCTGAATTTCTGTTACTGCCTTATAAAATCCACACATTTCATCATGTACATGCACACATAGCTGTTCTTTTGCTTCAGGCAAATAACCGCACTCCCGGCAATATTTTATCATGCCATCACTATCTGTCTCTTTGCAATCCATATCACAGGGAACCCCAGATAATGCTTCTGCATACCCGCAAGTCCCATCGTGCTGATGATTGCACACCGTATTTTCTGCCACTTCATACCTGTTACAACAGGTGCATCCTTCTCCACACCGGACACATCCCTGATCTAGTTCCGTTCCATTACAAGCACATATTTCATTATCCGTTGTCTCATCCGGATCCTCACTTAATATTTCTTTTCTTTCCTCATTCATGCTGCTGCACTGTTCACAGGAACAGATACCACCACCTGCCTCTTCGGCTCTAACCACTTTCATGGGAAACGTTTGTGTTATCAGGGCTGTGATCAGAATTAGGGGAAAGCCTTTCTTCCAGCATCTGCGTTTAAATACCACCCTCCTATACGCCTCCTTACTTCACTTCCAGCGTTGTCTCCACATTGGCACCATTCATACCGGACTGGGTTACGATATGAAATGTTGAAATTTTCAATACTGCCGGATATTCTCCCGCATCCAGCGCACGATTTAAAGTAATATGAGTAATTGCCTCACCCGGCGGAACCTGTTTTGAAGTATATAGTACTTCCTCTGTATCTTTTAACACCAATTCAAATGTAAAATAACAGGGATTGCCTTCCGGGTTGGAAAATGCCACATCTACCTCCGTCTTTCCAGCCGGCAAATAAATCTGGGGATATCCAGGTATGGCTATGGAATCTGCATTTGGATCTCCTTTT